>JAAZCB010000395.1 GCA_012513545.1 Clostridiaceae bacterium | reverse complement strand
CAACATTCCAGCTAGATGGTGTTCGGAGCTTAGAGGCAAGGAAATGGTACATCCGTTGATTAATAAGCTGTTTGAATATAATGGATGAAAGGGTGTTTGAGGAAGCTTGATAAATACGGGCAGGTAAATATTGAACAACTGCTCAATTCGTTCCGGAAGGAATTGACCCTATATGTTATAAACCATAAATTTTATAGCTGTGTATAAAAGATATCGCTTTCCTGATAGAAAACTGCGGTAAGAAGATTGATGAAGAGGCTTATGTTATTTTGCCACAAACCTCTGTCATAAATTCTTCAATACACATATAAACCATAAAATATCAAAGTGGAAATAGACTCCTGTTTAGAGTCAGGCTTTTCCTTTAAATATTGAATATTCGTGTGCTGATTCCACAAAAGCAGTTAAACAATGTGGTAACTGCTTTTAAATATAGCAGTTATTCTTCAAAAGCTTTAAATACAAGAGTTGCGTTGTGGCCTCCAAACCCGAAGGAATTTGATAAAGCATACTTTATGTCAGCCGGGATACCTTCGTTTGGGATGTAATTCAAGTCACATTCAGGATCGGGGGTTTTATAATTAATCGTCGGGGGTAAGAACTTTTCCTTTAGAGCCAATGCAGTAATAATAGCTTCCACTGCTCCGGCTGCCCCTAACAAATGTCCCGTCATTGACTTGGTAGAACTGATTGGAAGCTTATAAGCATAATCTTTAAACACAGTTTTTATTGCTTTAGTTTCATTTTTATCATTTAAATCTGTAGATGTTCCATGGGCATTTATATATCCAATATCACAAGGGGTCAGACCTGCATCTTCGATAGCGATCTTCATGCACCTTGCCCCACCATCTCCGCCTTCAGCCGGTGCTGTAATGTGGAAGGCGTCATTTGTGCAGCCATAGCCAATGATTTCTGCAACTATATTTGCCCCTCTGTTTAACGCGTGTTCCAATTCCTCAATAATTAAAACATTTGCCCCTTCGCCCATTACAAAACCATCCCTGTTAAGGTCGAAGGGCTTGCATGCATTGTTAGGGTCTTCGGTTTTTGACATTGTTTTATTTGCACAAAATCCGGCAAAAGAAAGTTCTGTGATAGGTGCTTCTGCACCACCTGTTATCATTATATCAGCATCATTTCTTTGTATTATTTTAAAAGCTTCTCCAATTGAATTTGAAGAGGAGGCGCAAGCAGTTACCACGCATTCATTATAACCCTTGGCGCCATACTTAATGGCAATAACACCGGTGGCCATATTGGCTATCATCATTGGAACAAAAAGTGCGCTTATCCTGTCAGGACCTCTCTCCAGCAAGACCTTATGTTGATTCTCCATTGTTTCAATTCCACCAACACCCGAACCGATTATTACACCCATTCTCTCCCCGTTGACTTTGTCCAGGTTGAGTTTGGAATAGTCCACAGCCATTTGTGTTGCTGCCATAGCGAACTGAGTGAACCTATCCATTCTCTTAACTTCTTTTTTTTCAATATAATCGGTTGGAACAAAATCTTTTATTTCTGCACCGACTTTAGTAGGAAAAGCAGATACATTAATTCTTTCGATTACATTTATACCGCATTTGCCACTTTTTATGGATTTCCAAAGATTATCAGCACCCATACCCAAAGATGTAACGGCCCCAATCCCTGTAATTACAACACGTCTTTTCATGGATAATACCTCCTGCTTTCACTATACATTGATACTATTTACTTATTAAAGAATACCATCTATAATTTTAAGGGATGAACAGAAATTGCTTTTTTCATTTAAGGGAGGGTTGGAATGATAAACACAAAAGAGGCATTAAGCCTTTGTTTGAATTATATTGAAAATAATATCAACGAAAGAATTTCCCTGGATGATATATCAATATATACCGGTATTTCAAAATATTATCTGCACAGAATGTTTAAAGCGCTTACGGGTGAAACATTGATTGACTATGTACAATCGCGAAAGCTTACTTCAAGTATCAATGAACTAATATCAACCAATATGAGAATTATTGATATAGCGATGGAGTATGGATTTGACCATGAGCAGTCGTATATCAGAGCTTTTAGGAAAAAATTCGGGTATACACCTCAAAAAGTGAGATATGACCAGATTTCCATGGAAATTAAGGAAAAAATAAATATTAACGACATACTATCAATAAACAACTCCGTAATATACAGACCCTTTTATGTTTTCAGGCAAAAATTCAATATAATAGGAATACAGCACCAGATTTTGAGTAAATCCGGTGATAATGTTGCCAATACGCTTGGACGTGATTTTTTTTACAACAACAGGCATAAAATTACAAATGCTTTAAACCCGGATGTATATATAGGTTACACAAATTGGGAAGGATATGATGACGGGTATATTTATTATATGCCTTCCATACAGGTTTCTGATTTGAAGGCTATACCTGAAGGCATGACGGGTATTACCATACCGGCGCACAAATATGTTGTTTTTCGTTTCGTAGGATTTTTTCATCCTGATAAAATTAAGGGCAGGCAAGTGGGAAGGATGTTAGTTCATTTATATCGTAAGTGGATAACAAATTCCGGCTTTACATCAGCTGACCAAATAAGATTTGAATATATTGACACCAGCTTATCAAACGACAGTTATTGCGAATTGGATATCTATCAACCTATTATTGAGGAGGATAGTTTATTAGAAAGCTGAGTCTTTGATAACAAGCTTAAGCAGGTACCCCTTAAAAAAATGTATTCTTTAGTAAAAATAAAATTTGCAATTTGAAAACTGTGACCTTGCAAATTTGAGTTGTTTTCAGTATGTTTTTCGATAAATTTAAAAAAAACTATTGCATTTTTGCAGGATTTCAATTATAATAATTCTTAAGTTGGGAGATAATAAATTGGGAATATTCCTCGTGCAGCAAAGGCGCTGCTTTAATGATAGGATTTCTATCTGTCATTAAAGTTGTAGCCTTTTTTTATTTTTTAAAATGAATGTTTGGAAGGTATAACTTTCATTTTTTCAACGGACTTAATAAAAATGTATAACAATTAACTTGCTGATCTGTGGTTTTAAAGCTGGATGTTAAAACAAGTCGTTTAATAATATGTAGATTTTAGGAGGGTTTCAAAATGGAAAAATCTAATCAGACCAATATTGCAGATTTATTTGGAAGTAAAGTTTTTAATGATTCTGTTATGCGTGAGCGACTTCCGAAGGCAACTTATAAATCGCTCAAAAAAACAATTGAGGGTGGAAAGCCGTTAGATGAAAATATCGCTGAAGTAGTTGCAAGCGCAATGAAGGATTGGGCCTTGGAAAAAGGAGCTACACATTTTACTCACTGGTTTCAACCGATGACTGGGATTACTGCTGAAAAACATGACTCTTTTATTTCTCCGACTGCTGACGGCAGAGTAATAATGGAGTTTTCGGGAAAGGACCTGATTAAGGGTGAGCCGGACGCATCTTCTTTCCCGTCGGGCGGATTGCGTGCTACTTTTGAAGCAAGGGGATATACCGCATGGGATTGTACTTCACCTGCTTTTGTAAAGGATGGAACATTGTATTTACCTACTGTGTTCTGCTCATACACCGGTGAGACTCTCGATAAGAAAACACCTCTTTTGCGTTCGATGGAAGCGTTGAATGTCCAGGCACTAAGGATATTAAAGCTGTTTGGAAATACTAAATCCACAAAGGTTATTACCACTGTAGGTCCGGAGCAGGAGTATTTTCTAGTGGATAGGGAGCTTTATAATAAACGTCAGGATTTGATTATGACCGGGAGGACGTTGTTCGGTTCGAAGCCTCCAAAGGGACAGGAGCTTGAAGATCATTATTTCGGAAATATAAAGGAAAGAGTATCAGCCTATATGAAAGAGCTTGATGCTGAACTTTGGGCTCTGGGCGTGTCAGCTAAAACTAAGCACAATGAGGTAGCCCCTGCACAACATGAGCTGGCTCCTATTTTTTCAACTTCGAACGTAGCTACCGACCACAACCAGTTAACCATGGAGATCATGAAAAAAGTAGCCATCAGGCATGGCCTGGCCTGTCTGTTGCATGAAAAGCCTTTTGCCGGTGTCAATGGTTCCGGAAAGCACAACAACTGGTCAATGTCAACCGATGATGGGCAAAACCTTCTTGAGCCGGGAAGTACTCCTCATGAAAATGCACAGTTCCTTGTATTCCTTTGTGCAGTAATTCAGGCTGTTGATGAATATGCAGACCTCTTAAGGCTTGCTATTGCAAGTCCGGGAAATGACCACAGACTTGGTGCTAATGAGGCACCGCCAGCAATTGTTTCAATATTCCTTGGAGATCAGCTTACTGATATTATTGAACAGATTGAAAAAGGCAAGGCAGAAAGCTGTATCAGTTCATCAACTTTGAAAATAGGAGTTTCCAGCTTACCGACATTACCGAAGGATACTACAGACAGAAACAGAACATCTCCTTTTGCCTTTACGGGTAATAAGTTTGAATTCAGGATGCTAGGGTCATCGGCTTCAATTGCAGGATCTAACTTTGTAATAAACACAATTGTAGCTGAAGTATTGAGCAAGTACGCTGATGTTCTGGAAAAGGCAGATGATTTTAATTCTGCATTAAATAGCCTTTTGACAGATGTGATAAAGACACATAAGAGAATTATCTTCAATGGCAACAACTATTCTGAGGAATGGGTTGCTGAAGCTGAAAGAAGAGGTCTATACAACATTAAATCGACAGTTAAGTGTATACCTTGTTTCCTTGAAGAGAAAAATGTCAAGGTTCTTGTGAAGCATGGTATTCTGAGCAAGGAAGAAATTGAATCAAGGTATGAAATACTTCTTGAAAGCTACAGCAAGACAATCAATATTGAAGCATTAACAATGCTTTCAATGGCTAAAAAAGAAATTTTACCGGTTGCAATCAGTTTTGCAAAAGAGCTGTCAGAATCGATAAATGCAATTAATTCAACAGGCGCTGAGGTAAAAGCTTCTGCTGCAGTTAAGTTGTTATCCAAGGTTGTCAACCTGACTAATTCACTTGATGAAAATGTTGATAAACTTTCTGATATTATAGCAAAAGCTGGTGCAATAAAAGATGCCAAAGAACAGGCGGAAAGCTATTATGAACTGGTAATACCTACTATGGAAGCTGTAAGAGAAGATGCAGATAAACTGGAAACTGTGATATCGAAAGATAAGTGGCCGATGCCAACATACGCTGAGCTTCTGTTCAATGTTTAGTTAATTGGTGCGGTAAAGGCAAATAAATATGGAAGCGATGATAAAGAGAAGTATCTGTAAAAACTTAACTTTTCCGCTTATAGGATTATAAGGCTTTAGAATGCTCATTGGCAGAAAAGAATCCATAAATACTTTGGAAGGTTTAAGTCAGTTAGTCCTTCAGGGAGAGAGTGCCGTGACTGAGAGTACTTTCGGGCTAATAACAGAGAAAAACAACTTTTGAGCTTGTAATTACAAACACGTAAAATCTGCGTTAAAGATTCAGAGTGGATCCAGGTTGGATCTATTAGGGTGGCACCGCGGGAAACCTCTCGTCCCTATAATTTATATTATAGTGGACGGGGGGGTTTTTAATTTAGGAAGGAGGAACTTCTATAATGCATATATATAGAACTCATAGCTGTGGAGAATTGGATATTGAAAATGTTGGTCAAACAGTCCGGATTGCCGGGTGGGTTCAGAATATAAGAGACCACGGCAGTCTGATATTTATTGATATCAGGGACCATTACGGAGTGACTCAGGCAGTTGTGTCTGAAAATGATGATTTGGAGAAGATTGTTTCAAAAATACCTAAAGAATCTACCGTTTCAGTAACGGGTCCTGTTTGCAAAAGGACTGAAGACACTGTCAACACAAATATCTCAACCGGAAGAGTTGAAATAAAGGTTGAGGCTATAACAGTACTGGGAAAGGTTGCAAAACAGCTGCCTTTTGAAGTGGGAGCTTCAAGAGAGGCCCGTGAGGATTTGCGTTTAAAGTATCGTTTTCTGGATTTGAGGAATGATAAATTACATTCAAATATTGTTTTGAGGTCCAGGATAATTCACAGTATCAGGAACAAAATGGTGGATGCCGGATTTCTGGAAATGCAGACTCCGATTCTGACAAGTTCTTCACCTGAGGGAGCAAGGGATTATCTGGTTCCAAGCAGGGTTCACCCGGGTAAATTTTATGCATTGCCACAGGCTCCCCAGCAGTTTAAGCAGTTGTTGATGGTTTCGGGGTTTGATAAATACTTTCAGATTGCCCCGTGCTTCAGGGATGAAGATGCCAGGGCGGACAGATCTCCTGGAGAGTTTTACCAACTGGATCTTGAAATGGCATTTGCTACTCAGGAGGATGTGTTCTGTGTGGTTGAAGAGCTTTTGCGAGGCGTTTTTGGGGAATTTTCTGACTGGGAGGTAAGTGAAGCCTTTGTTAAAATTCCGTATAAGGAGGCCATGCTCCGCTATGGTACAGATAAACCGGATTTGCGTAACCCACTTGTAATACATGATATAAGTGGATTGTTTGCTAACAGTGACTTTAATGCTTTCAGGAATAAAGTTGTCAGGGTAATTTGTGTTCCCGGGTGTGGAAAGCAGCCAAGAAGCTTTTTTGATACAATGCTGGATTTTGCTACCGGGATTGGAGCTAAAGGGCTGGCATGGGTGAAAATAAATGAGGATATGACTTTTCAGGGACCTGTTGCGAAATTTATACCACCGGAAGATACGGCGAAAATCATTGAATGCGCCTCGGCGAAAGCAGGGGACGCGATATTTTTCTTTGCTGACGGTATTAAAAATGTTGAAAGGTTTTCCGGACTTGTGCGGACTGAACTGGCAAAGCAATTGGATATAATTGAAAAGAATGTTTACAAATTCTGCTGGATAGTAGATTTCCCAATGTTTGAACTCAATCCTGACACAGAAAAAATCGAATTCAGCCATAATCCGTTTTCCATGCCTCAGGGAGGGATGGATTCTTTGAAAAATTTTGATCCGTTGGAGATTTTGGCTTACCAGTATGATATAGTATGTAATGGGGTTGAGCTATCCTCGGGGGCTGTTAGAAACCATGATCCTGAGATTATGGTAAAGGCTTTTGAGCTTGCAGGCTACAGTTTTTCGGATATTGAAAACAAGTTTCCGGCACTGTTTAATGCTTTTCAATATGGTCCGCCTCCCCACGCAGGGATTGCTCCAGGTATTGACAGGATGGTTATGCTTTTGTGTGATGAACCGAATATCAGAGAAGTCATAGCTTTTCCTATGAACAGCAAGGCCCAGGACTTATTAATGGGAGCACCTTCTGGTGTTACTCAAAAGCAGCTTAAAGAGGTGCATATTAAATTGGATGTGCCGAAGGAGGTTTTATGAAGGTTACAGTGGAAACAATTAAGCATGTTGCAAAGCTTTCCAGACTTGACTTGAGCGAGGAGGAAATTTTGAAATTTGCTAAAGATATGGAGAGTATAGTTGAATACGTGGATAAACTTAATGAACTTGATACAACGGATGTTGAACCCACGGCTCATGTTGTTCCGGTCAAAAATGTACAGAGGAAAGATGAAGTAAATCCGTCCTTTGAAAGGGGTAGTATACTCTTGAATGCGCCTATGGAGAAAGATGGGTGTTTTAAGGTTCCTCGTATTGTAGAATGAAAGGAGGGCAAGGTATTGGCTCTATATGAATTAACAATAAAGCAGCTTTCGGATCTATTAAAAAATAAGAAGGCAAGCTCGGTTGAAATTACTAAAGAATACCTGGAAAGAATCAAAAAGCTAAATCCTGAATTAGGGTGTTATATATCGGTGTGTGAAGATACAGCGCTTGAAGAGGCTGCGAAATGTCAGGCTTTAATAGACAGGGAAGAGGACATATCTCCCTTGATGGGTATTCCTGTTGCCATGAAAGACAATATATGTACAAGGAATATAAAAACAACCTGTGCTTCAAAAATGCTGCACAATTTTATACCCCCGTACGATGCAACTGTAAGCGGGAAGTTGAAAGATGCAGGAACGGTGCTCTTGGGTAAGCTCAATATGGATGAATTTGCAATGGGCTCTACTAATGAAACATCCTTCTTTCATAAGGTGAAAAACCCATGGGATTTTGAGAGAGTTCCCGGCGGCTCGAGTGGTGGCTCGGCTGCAGCGGTGTCGGCAGATTTGTCACCCTTTTCAATGGGCTCGGACACCGGCGGTTCAATACGTTTGCCTGCAGCATTCTGCGGTGTTACAGGGATGAAGCCTACCTACGGCACTGTGTCCAGGTATGGGCTAGTGGCTTTTGCATCATCCTTAGACCAGATTGGACCTATTTCCAAGGATGTTGAGGACCTTGCACTTGTATTGAATGTAATTACAGGGCATGATCCAAGGGATGCAACTTCCTTGAATATTGAATACCCTGATTATACGAAGGCTCTGGTTAATGATATAAAGGGCATGAAAATAGGGGTTCCCAAAGAATACATCGGGGAGGGAATCAGTCCGGAGGTCAGGAAAAGCGTACTCGAGGCTCTGAACATACTTGTGTCGCTAGGAGCTGAGTGGGAGGAATGCAGCCTTCCGGTTACTGAGTATGCAATACCTGCATATTATCTTATTTCATCCGCAGAAGCAAGTTCTAACCTTGCGAGGTTCGATGGTGTCAAATACGGCTACAGGGCTGAAAAATTCAGTGATCTCATGGAGCTGTACTGCAGGACGAGAAGCGAAGGCTTCGGAGATGAGGTAAAAAGAAGAATTATGCTGGGTACCTATGCCCTGAGCTCCGGCTATTATGACGCCTACTACAAAAAGGCCCTTCAGGTCAGGACTATAATAAAGAAGGAATTTGACAGGACGTTTGATAAATACGATTTGATAATCGGACCTACTGCACCAACTACAGCTTACAAATTTGGAGAAAAATCGGATAATCCTCTGGAAATGTATCTTGGTGATATCTATACAGTTTCTGTCAATATCGCAGGACTTCCGGGCCTGGTTGTGCCTTGCGGTTTAGACCAAAAAAGGCTGCCAATTGGACTGCAGCTCATCGGAAAGGCTCTTGATGAGCCCACGCTTTTAAGGGTGGCATATGCATTTCAACAAAATTCAGAGTTTCATAAATTGAAACCTGGTTTATGAGGTGATATAAATGAGTGATTATGAAATTGTCATTGGACTTGAAATACATGCGGAACTATCAACCGAATCAAAAATATTCTGTTCCTGTACAACACAATTCGGCGGGGAGGTTAATACCCACTGTTGTCCTGTATGCTTAGGAATGCCTGGAACGCTTCCGGTGCTTAATGAAAAGGTTGTTTTGTATGCTGCGAAAGCCGGTCTGGCAATGAATTGCAATATTGCTGAATACAGTAAGCAGGACAGAAAGAACTATTTTTACCCCGATCTACCCAAGGCTTATCAGATATCCCAATTCGATCTGCCTCTGTGTTCCGGAGGATATATAGATATAAAGCCAGGTGAGGATACAAAAAGGATTGGTATTACCAGAATCCATATTGAAGAGGATGCCGGCAAGCTGCTGCATGATGAGTGGGAATCGGGATCTCTGATTGACTATAACAGGTGTGGGGTGCCTCTTATTGAGATTGTGTCAGAACCTGACATGAGATCAGCAGAGGAGGCAAGGCTTTTTGTCGAGAGTGTCAAGGCAATACTTGAATATACAGGGGTTTCTGACTGTAAAATGCAGGAAGGATCACTTCGGGCTGATGTTAACCTTTCGGTGAGGAAAAAGGGCCAGAAGGAATTTGGTACACGGACTGAAATGAAAAATCTGAATTCCATAAGAAGTATTGTAAGAGCTATTAATGCAGAGGCAGAGCGCCAGATAGAGGAAATCGAAGACGGTGGTAAAATAGTGCAGGAAACAAGAAGGTGGGATGACGACAAGGGCATCAGCTATGCTATGAGAAGCAAGGAAGAGGCTCATGATTATAGGTATTTTCCTGACCCTGATCTTGTTCCTGTTATGTTAACCTCAGAGGAAATTCAAAATATAAAGGATACACTTCCGGAACTCCCTGATAAAAGGAAACGGATGTATGTTAAGGAATTCGGGTTACCGGAACAAGATGCAGGTCTTATCACTGCTTCAAAACATCTGGCAGATTTCTTCGAAGAGGTTTTGAAGTATACAAAAAACATAAAAGCAGTCAGCAATTTTATTCTGGGAGATTTACTAAAGTGTTTAAAGGAAGGCGACCTTGAGGCCCGGGATATACCATTCCCCGCACAATACTTAGGGGAGGTTGTTTCTATGGTTGACGACGGAAAAATAAGTAACACGATAGCTAAAAAAGTAATTTCAATCATGTTTGAAACAAAAAAAGATCCCTTGACTATTGTAAAGGAACAGGGGCTTGAGGTAGTGAATGATGAAAGTGCCCTATTAGAGACAGTTAAAAAAATAATTACTTCAAATCCTCAATCTGTTGCTGATTTTAAGAATGGAAAGGACAAAGCCTTTGGATTCTTGGTAGGGCAGGCTATGAAGGAAACAAGGGGGAAAGCAAACCCTCAGATTTTGAATCGATTGTTAAAGGAAACTCTGGAAAAACTGTGAAGTAAAAAGAAAGATTTGCAAGAATTGATATTAAAAATTGCAAAATTCAATATTTTTTTATCAAAAATACTTGTAAATTTTTTTTTTGGAATGTATAATATAATTAAACAAGTGATAAACAAATACGTGAAAATGCAATGATGCATTTTGCTTGTTTATTACGGCAAACATACTGATGAGGTTGGATAGGGGTTGGAACAGTCCCGATTTCCGGTGATTCTTGTTTGTTACTCAAGGTTAGATTGAAACCAATGAATTTGTGCTCAATGGAGAGTAAGGTTTATTCTCTGTTGGGCATTTTATTTTATAAATTAAGAAATTGTTATATTTTGTACTTGCAATTTTTAGATATGATTATTGCAAATTTTGAAACAGGAAGGCTGATGATTATGATATGTCGTGGTTTACCGGAAAAGCAGGGGTTATATGATCCGCAATTTGAACATGATGCTTGTGGAATAGGCTTTGTTGCCAACGTTAAAGGAGAAAAGTCCCATGAAATAGTAATGAAGGCTATTCGGGTGCTGATTAATCTCAATCATCGTGGAGCCAGCGGAGCTGAGACAAATACAGGTGACGGAGCAGGTATATTGACGCAAATACCTCATGAGTATTTTAAAAAGGTATGTAAAAAAATTGATATATTACTTCCAGAAGACGGAGAATACGGTGTTGGAATGGTTTTTTTACCTCATGATGTCTCCCAAAGAGAGAATTTGCTTGACTATTTCAACAAGACGCTGTTTGAAGAGAAGCTTGAATTACTCGGGTGGAGAGAGGTTCCTGTCGATGCTTCTGCCATCGGAGACTCAGCAAGGTCTTCAATGCCGTTAATAATGCAGGTGTTCGTCAAGAGGCCACAAGAGATAAAAAACGGGATTGATTTTGAAAGAAAGCTTTATTTAGTTAGAAAGAAAATTGAAAACTATGCACAGCGGGAGAAGTATTATATTTATCTGCCGAGCTTTTCATCAAGGACGATTGTATATAAAGGGATGCTTACAGCAGATCAGGTGGAATTGTTTTACAAGGATTTATTGAGCAGTGATTATACTTCTGCACTTGCGCTGGTACATTCACGTTACAGTACAAATACCTTTCCGAGTTGGGAAAGGGCTCATCCTAACAGATATATCATCCATAACGGAGAAATTAACACCATCCGCGGCAATGTGAATTGGATGAATGCAAGACAGCACCTGTTCAAAACAGATTTGTTCGGAGAAAATGTTTCCGATATAATGCCGATTATTGACAATAGTGGAAGTGACTCTTCCATGTTTGACAACTGCTTTGAGTTTTTGGTACTGTCGGGAAGATCGATAGAGGACTCTATGATGATGATGATTCCGGAACCATGGTCAAATCACGAGTCCATGAGTGATGAGAAAAAAGCACTGTATGAATTCAACAGCTGTCTGATGGAACCATGGGATGGTCCGGCTGCCATGGCTTTTACCGACGGGACTAAAATAGGTGCTGTATTAGACCGCAATGGACTAAGACCGTCGAGGTATTATATTACCAGGGACAACATGGTTATACTGGCTTCTGAAGTTGGTGTGCTGGATATTGATGAGAATAATATTGTGGAAAAGAGCAGATTGAAACCGGGCAGAATGCTCCTGATTGACACTGCCAGCGGGCGTATAATTGCCGATGATGAGCTTAAAAGTACTGCTGCTGCGAGATTCCCCTATAGAAAATGGCTTCAGGAGAATATGGTTGATCTTGACCTGCTTCAAGAAATGCACTCAAACAGTGAAGTACATGGGAAGTATGACCTTGAAAAGGATGCACTTGTTACCCGGCAGAAAGTATTCGGATATACTTTTGAAGACCTTAAAACTCTGTTAATTCCTATGATTAAGGAAGGAACGGACCCAATAGGGGCAATGGGGAATGATACTCCCCTGGCAGTTCTTTCGGACAGACCCCAGTTGTTATACAACTACTTCAAGCAGTTGTTTGCACAGGTGACAAATCCTCCGATTGATGCTATCAGGGAGGAAATAGTCACAGCCACTGCGACGATGCTTGGTACTGAGGGGAACCTTATTAACCCAGGTCCTCAAAGCTGCAGGCAGATAAAAGTTAATTACCCTGTAATTGATAATGAACAGCTGTACCAGTTGAAAAATATTAAGTTGGATGGCTTTAAAGCAACAGTATTACCAATCCTTTTTGATGCAAATAATGGGTCGCATAGTCTTGAAACGGCTATGGAGGAATTGTTTCAAAAGGCAGATGCTGAAATTGAAAAAGGTGCTAATATTCTTGTTTTGTCCGACAGGAATATAAGCAGTTCCAAGGCGCCTATACCTGCACTCCTGGCTGTTTCTGGCCTTCACCATCATTTGATAGGAAGGGGTACACGTACAAGTGTGGGAATTGTTCTAGAGTCCGGGGAACCAAGAGAAGTGCATCATTTTGCCCTGCTGATTGGGTATGGAGTTTCTGCCGTTAACCCTTACCTGGTATTCGAGACATTCGAAGACCTTATTAAAACAGGTTATTTGGAGGGTTATGAACTTCAGGATGTTGTTCATAAATATATTAAGATAGTTGTAAAAGGGGTTATAAAAGTTCTCTCTAAAATGGGTATTTCAACAATCCAAAGTTATCAGGGCTCACAGATTTTCGAAGCTTTGGGCCTAGGCCGGAAATTTGTTGACAAATATTTTACTTCCACACCTTCAAGATTAGAAGGGATAGGTATTGAAGAGGTTGCCAGTGAAACTTTGATAAATCACAAAAATGCATACTGTTCAGTGGATAATTCACGGGCGCTTGATACAGCCGGAAATTACCAATGGAGAAGTGATGGTGAGGTTCATTTATTTAATCCTCTATCGGTACACAAGCTGCAGGAAGCATGCAAAACAGAAGACTATAAATTATTTAAGGAATATGCGCAAATTATTAACGATCAGACACAAAAGCTTTGTACGATAAGAGGTCTTTTGGACTTTAAGTTTGACCAGACTCCTGTGCCGCTCGAAGAAGTGGAATCTGTAGAATCTATTTGCCAAAGATTCAAAACGGGTGCCATGTCATACGGGTCAATAAGCAAGGAGGCTCATGAAACTCTTGCAATTGCCATGAACAGGATTAGAGGCAAGAGCAATACCGGAGAAGGCGGAGAAGACCCTGGAAGGTTTATACCTTTTCCGAACGGAGATTCCAGGTGCAGTGCAATTAAACAGGTGGCCTCGGGCAGGTTTGGTGTTACCAGCAATTATCTGGTTAATGCAAAGGAAATCCAGATCAAAATGGCACAGGGTGCAAAGCCCGGTGAGGGAGGACAATTACCGGGGGCCAAAGTATATCCCTGGATTGCAAAGGTCAGAGGCTCTACCCCTGGTGTAGGATTGATTTCGCCGCCTCCTCATCATGATATATACTCGATAGAAGACTTGGCGCAATTGATATACGACTTGAAAAATGCTAATAAAGAAGCAAGGGTCAGTGTTAAGCTTGTGTCTGAAGTTGGGGTTGGAACTGTTGCAGCCGGAGTATCGAAGGGAAAAGCCGATGTTGTACTGATCAGCGGTTATGATGGCGGTACAGGTGCAGCTCCCCGCACAAGTATCAGGCATGCGGGCTTGCCCTGGGAACTGGGTCTGGCCGAAACCCAGCAGACGCTTGTGCTTAATGGACTTAGAAGCAGGATAACAGTGGAGACGGATGGAAAATTGATGACAGGTAAGGATGTTGCAGTTGCAGCGCTACTTGGTGCTGAAGAGTTTGGTTTTGCTACAGCGCCGTTGATTGTGATTGGCTGCGTTATGATGAGAGTTTGTAATCTTGACACCTGCCCTGTTGGAGTTGCTACGCAAAACCCTGAACTCAGAAAGAAATTTACGGGTAAGGCTGACCATGTAGTTAATTTCATGAAATTTATAGCACAGGACCTCAGGGAAATTATGGCACAATTAGGTTTCAGAACAATAGACGAAATGGTAGGCAGATCGGATAGATTGAAAATGAGTGGCAGCATAACCCACTGGAAAGCTAAAAAACTTGACCTGTCAAGCATATTATACAGACCTGATGAAAAAGTCTATTCCCAGCGTTACTGTGAAATCAAGCAGGACCATTGCCTTGAAGACACAATGGATATAAAACAGCTTGTAAAGATTTGCAAGCCTGCAATAGATTACGGAACAAAAGTTAGTGCGAAGCTGGAAATTCGAAATACAGACAGGGTGGTTGGAACCATACTGGGAAGTGAAGTAACCAGGAAATACGGACTCAAGGGACTTCCTGAAGACACTGTAAGCCTCTTGTTTAAAGGTTCAACGGGTCAAAGCTTTGGTGCGTTTGTACCAAAAGGAATAACCCTCAAGCTTGAGGGAGATGCCAACGACTACTTCGGAAAGGGCTTGTCGGGAGGAAAGCTTATAGCATGTCCTCCAGTAGAGGCAGGTTATAAACCGGAGGAGAATATCATTATAGGTAATGTTGCCTTTTATGGAGCGACAAGCGGCGAGGCCTATATTCGCGGAATATCCGGAGAACGTTTCTGTGTAAGGAACAGCGGAGTTAATGCAGTTGTAGAAGGTGTTGGGGATCATGGCTGCGAATATATGACCGGTGGAAGAGTAGTGGTATTAGGTCCTACAGGCAGAAACTTTGCCGCAGGGATGTCCGGTGGTATAGCATATGTTCTCGATGAAAAGGGTGATTTTAAAAACCGCTGCAATATGGAAATGATAAGCCTCAAAGAGCTGT
>JAAZCB010000042.1 GCA_012513545.1 Clostridiaceae bacterium | reverse complement strand
GATTCTATACTTGGGCAATACCTTGGCCCCATTCCTTTGATGACACCGGTAAAAAGTGGACTTTCGTTCAATCCTTTCTTTAGCTCTTCATGTACAGCCTCATTGGTGTAACAAATAAAACAGCTCCTCTGATTATTAATAAAATTATTTACATGCATATAAGAAAAAGCCCTACCCTCATCATCACCTACCTGCTCTGTCATTCTAGAAAAATCAATTGATCGTCCATCTATTCTTGCACTCGTACCAGTTTTTAATCTTTCCACAGTAAAACCAAGCTTCTCTAACTGTTTGCTTAAAGCTGATGAAGCCGGTTCACCGGATCTCCCTCCTTCAATCCTTCTTAAACCCACATACATTAATCCATTTAAAAAGGTCCCGTTTGTAAGAATCACAGCTTTTGCATAAAAAGAAGCTCCAAACGACGTCTCAACTCCTTGTATTGTTCCTTCGTGTATCAAAAGCTTACAGACTTCTTCCTGCCATATATACAAGTTTTCAGTCTGTTCAAGTATTTTTCTCCATTCCTGACTAAACCTTTGCCTGTCACACTGTGCTCTAGGACTCCACATTGCTGGACCCTTTGATCTGTTGAGCATTCTGAACTGTATAGCGCTACGGTCAGTAACTATACCACTCATACCGCCAAGTGCATCAATTTCACGAATTATCTGGCCCTTTGCAACGCCACCCATAGCCGGGTTACATGACATTTGAGCTAATTTAGTCATATCCATGGTAACAAGCAGAGTTCTGGCTCCCATTCTAGCTGTCGCACTGGCAGCTTCACAACCTGCATGTCCTCCACCTACAACTATTATATCATAAAGAAAAACCATTCACAAAACTTCACAACATTTTTAAAAACTTTTCCTCTTCCATTCTCATCTGCATTCTTTCATCCGGATCTATATCATTCATTCCGCATAAATGAAGAACTCCATGTAACATAACTCTGGTAAGTTCAATATTTAGATCAGTTTCAAATTTCCTGCTGTTTTTTTTAACCCTGTCAATGCTTATATAGACTTCACCATTTATAATATCATTGTCACCATAGTCAAATGATATCACATCGGTGAAATAATCATGTCCCAGAAATTCCTGATTAATCTTCAATAAGGATTTGTCACTCGTAAAAATAAAGCTTAGGTTTCCGGTTTTACGTTGCTTTATAGTTATGACCTTTTTTATAAAATACTTAAGCCTTTCTTCGTTTTTAAGCCTAAATCTGGTACGGTCGTAAAAATAATTGATACTCAAATAACCACCTCCTTGAAACACATAGTGACACTATTACCCTTTTCATTAAATTCAATTGTATCCGCCAGCCTGCTCATTAGGAATACCCCTCTGCCACTTACTTTTTCAATATTTTCCGGTTTAGTAGGATCCGGGATGTTTTCCGGGTCGAAACCCATCCCTTCATCTGTTACTTTAATCTTTATCTCATTATTATCATATGAAATCTCTACTATAACTTTCTTATCTGGATCCGACTTATTTCCATGGGTAATAGCATTATTAACAGCCTCCATGGCAGCAACCATTATTTTTCCGTAATTATCTTGCTTAACACCTAATGATTGGGTTAATTCATCAATTTCATTTTCAACAATCCTAAGATTTTTAATCTTAGAATCAATACTTATACTTTTTACAATTTTTGCCATATTATAAACCATTTAAGTATCTTTCAAATGTTGATGCAAGTTCTAATTTTTTTTTGATATCCACAATTCCGGATCCAACTTCGACTTCTCCTCAAACACCATAAATTTTAAAATTGCTTTATCACTATCATCCTTATCTACAAATACAGTACCGATTTTTTGTTTTGTTGAAACTTTGTCTCCTGCCTTTACAATTACATTTACAAGATTTTGATAGACAGTTAAGTATCTTCCGTGTCTGATAATTACAGCCATGTTAGCACCGGGTATTGCAAATACCCTTGCCACGTCTCCGTTAAAAACACTTCTTACAGGTGTATTTCCTGAACTTGTAATTTCTATATCTATGTTATCTTCTGTCACATACTTCAGAACAGGATGATGCTGAATACCAAACCTGCTTGTAATAATCCCTTTTTCTACCGGCCATGGTAATCTTCCCTTATTTTCTTCAAAATTTTCCCCAATAAGACGTTGCTCAGGCGTAAGTTCTGTAATCAAACCCCTTTTTCTCTCTTCTTCAACAAGCCTGGTAATTTCCGATTCAATTCGCCGAGCTATTCTCTTCTTTTCCTCCAGCTCTTTCTGAAGCTTCTTTTCCTTTGTGCTTAAGTTTCTGACTATTCTTTGTTGCTTAACTTGTTCTCCATGTAACAAAGTCTTTTGTTGTTCTGATCTGGATTGAAGATCCGAGATCCTGTTAAGGTCTTCTTCCAGTTTTCTTTTTGATAACTCTACCTGAGCTTTTATCTCTGATATCGTTTCCGTATCTCTTCTTCTAATCTTAGTAATCTGTTCTAGATATTTAAGTCGTTTATATCCCTGATTAAAATCTCTGGATGATAAAACGTAAGCTATCTGTGAATTTCCTTTTGATGTCTTATATGAATTTAATATTGCGTTTTCGTATTCAGTTTTAAGAACTATAAGGTCATTTTCCATCATATCAATAGCAATATTATTCAAGTTAATTCTTTCAATGAGTAATTCAATTTCCTCACGCATTCCTCTAAGGATTTTTTCACGTAGTGCCAGTTTGCTTCCTATCATTTTCAGTTCATTGAGGCTTTCATTTTTCTCTTTTGCGGTTTCCTTAAGCATTCTGTCAACAAGATCAATTTCTTCAAGGGCAACTTTCCTCTGTTGTTCCAGATCACTTTTTGTTTGTCCTACTATTAAATTAGTCGTCAGGGTCAATGAAACTAATATGCCAATAAGAAGAACTCTCATTTTAAAATTTTCCTTCTATAACCTTTATTTGCAACAAAATCAATATTCCCATTCCAATCAGTATCTATCTTATCTATACTTATTTTTAAAATTATCTCCTCAGCTGAAACAAATATTGTACTCAATTCCGGATACTTTTTCATATTGTTCTCAACAAATTCTTCAAATTTAAATTCAATTTTTTTACCACCAGTTATATTTTCGATATAAGCTTCTCTCAATTTTTTTGAGATACAATCAAATTTCATTAAATAAAGATTCCTATCCTTCAAGAAATCAATCTGGTATAAATTTTTATTGCAATTAATCTCATTTTCAATTAGGTCTGGCTTTACTAAAAAGTCACCAAACATCATGCAAATTAATCTTGGCTCCAAACCATATTTTCTTCTAAAATATTCAGCTCCAGATATAATAAGTCTCTTATTTAACCTATCATTAATTATAACCGTATCGTTTGTTATTAAAGCCCTGGCCACTTCAATTCCAATTTTTGCCTTTACTATAAACATAGCAGAATCGGGCTTTTTATACTTCATGGAAATAACCAAATTCTGATTAAATCCGTTTAAAGATGCTTGAACATCTGCTTTATTAATATAAAAACTTTCATTTGTCAGATTATATTCTTTAACATCTTCCAGGAACATTTTAGTTTTATATACACCTGGAGGTGTTAACTCTTCAACTGTTTTCCTTTTTATAGTTCCACATCCAGCTAAAAACAGTGCCAGAAATAATATCAATGGTCTAACTATCTGCAATTCTCAATTTCTTTTAAAAGATAAATTTTCTTATTATCCAGATGTACAGCTTTTCTCCAATTATCAATAGCTTCTCTGCATTTCCTTTGCTTTTTAAGCATATAACCGTAATGCTCATACCATTCAGCATCATCTTTTTCACCTGAGTTTATAATTTTTTCCATAATACGAACAGCCTCTCTTACTTTACCTCTCTTAAACAGAACCCATGCATATGTGTCAAGAAATGTAGTATTGTCTTTCTCCTTTTCAATTACTTTTTTTGACATATTCTCTGCATCTTTTAGCTTTTTGTTTTGTTCAGCAAGAAAGTAAGCATAGTTATTAAGCACTGTTAAATCATCTCTATCAATTTGCAAAGCTTCATTAAAAGTATTGAATGATAAATCATATTGTTTCATTCTGTAATAAATATCTGCCTTCATTGTAAGTACTTGAATTATTTGAGCCTTTTCATCACCTGCCAGTATAGCTGCCTTTCTAAGTTCTTCAAGTGCAATTTCATATTTTTCCTTCTCAATTGCTCCTATAGCGAACAGAATCTTTGCCAGAAAAGAACGATTGAATTTAGTGGCACAAATTTCACCTGAAATATAAAGTTTATCATAATTCTTTATCTCATAATATAGTAAGAGGAGCTTTTCCCACGCAAAATAATTATCAGGATAATTTTTTACAAGACTCTCCAACAGCGCAGCTGCATCATCATATCGTTTGCTTTTCAGAAGCAATTCCGGGCGCATCAATTTAATAATTCCGTCATTTTCATAATTTGCTTCCAGTAACATCAGATAAGTTTCTATTTTCGTACTAAACCTCTCAACAAATTCTTCATTTCCTAAAAGAGTTGCAAAAAGATTTATCTTATCCTCTCTTGAAATTCCATTATCTATAACAATCCTACCTGTAAGCGCTAATAACTCTTCATAATATCCTTCCTCATTCAGAAAAAAACACAATGACAAACTAATCTTAGGATTATCTGGACTGTTTTTTATGAGATTATTATATACATTCAGAGCTTCTTCGTCCTGCCCCATACTTTTGTAACAAGTTGATAACAACTCATTATAAGTTAAATTTTCAGGATCAGTGCTAAGTAAAGTTTTAATTTTTTTCAATGCCTCTGTATAATCACCGTTTACCATCAAATTCCTTATAAGAGGAACAGTTGTATTCTCACTTACACCATATTTATGCTCCAATTTTACAAGTATCTCCCTGGCATTCTCCAAGTCTCCTTTTTCTGTATATAGGTTAGCCAGATTAATCAAAAGACTTTCCTTTTCAGGATAATATTTAAGAGCATGTTCATAATAAAAAATAGTACTGTCTGTATTTTTTATCTGATAATATAATCCAGCCATCATAACATTATACCAAAAATTACCAGGTTGAATTTCTATTGCTTTTTTTAAATAATTTCTAGCATTTATGTTGTCATCGTTATTAGATACTATTTGAGCAATCTGATAGTAAGCAGCATCGCTCTTGGAATTTAATTCAATACTTTTCTCAAATAATTCCAGTGCTTGTGCATCCTTACCCAGGAGTTTCTGCCGCATTGCTTCAGCATATACATAATTAAATGATGCTTCATCAAATTTTTCTCCCGTTTGTTTAGCTGTAGAAACTCCCGGTATCATTTTCTGGCTGCAGCCTGAACTGTAAAACAGAATAAATACAAGTATTAAAATTGTTTGTTTACTCATCTTATTTTTTCCTTGTATGTACTAATTTCCTTTTTTCATTTTTTCTAATTCAATTTATCATTCATGATATATTCGGAAATTTAGTTCCTGATAATTATTCTAATTTTTCGATAAAAAAACACTTATTACTCTATCCTTATGCTCTGCATAAAAAACAAACAATGCAATTAAAACTGTATTTATCAGTAATTCAGAGACAATGCTTCCGTAATTAAAATATTTCCCAAACAATACCATTCCAATAGCAATAGCAAAGTAAGGTATATATTGTTTCATATTATATACAACCTTAAAATGCTTTTCAGCCAGCAAAAATGACATAATGATCATTGCTCCATAAGAAGCAACATGAGCCCATGCAGAAGCCATATAACCATACGAAGGAATAAATAATACATTAAGCAGAATTGTGATCACAGCACCAGTAACTGTAATATAAACAGCATAAAAAGTAAGATCATTAAGCTTGTACCATATACTGTGATTTACGTAAATCCCATAAAGGAGGTAGCCCATGCTTATTAGTGGAACAACTGTAATAGCTTCACGGTATGTAGAGGCGATTATATATTGCAAACCTGATATATATAGATTTATTCCAAGGAACACAATTAACATAATTATTATAAAATACTTCATAACATAATAATAGGTTTCCTTAGCGTTTTCATATTTCGCCTTTTCGAAGAAAAACGGTTCTGCTGCAAATCTGAACATTTGAATAAATAATGCCATTAAAACTCCTATTTTATATCCGGCACCGTATTTACTAACCATAGCCAATCCTTCCTCCTCTCCGATCATTCTTCTTAAAAGAATCTTATCGATCGCATCGTTAATCGTGCCACTCAAACCTGCCAGGAGAAGCGGAAATGAATATCTTATCATTTTAAGCCAAAGTGACGAATTAAATACCAATTTAAATTTTGCAATTACCGGAACCAGCATTAACAAGGTTACAAAACTCGAAATAAGGTTAGCCAAGAAAACATATCCCACCCTGTACTTCGGATTGTATGCCTCCCTAAACCAACCATTGCTCTTTTCCCATATTCCAGGAGCAATCTTTAACAGGAAGACAACCAGAGTAATCGTGATTATTACATTAATAATTTTGATGGTACTAAATACTGCTGCCTTTTTTTGCATTCTTAATTTTGCAAAAGGAATAGCACTAAAGGCATCAATAGCAACTATTCCAGCAAACATTCTTATGTAATCATGATTATTTCTGTAGTTCATCACCTCAGCCACAGGATTGATAAATATATTAACGAGGATTACGAATAATACTGAAGTGATGAATAGGCTTATTAATGAAGTAGAAAATACTTTTTCAGCATCCTCACTTTTTTGTGAAAACCTGAAAAATCCTGTTTCCATGCCGTATGTAAGGATAACAAGAAGAAATACCATCCATGCATACAGCTCAGTTATAATTCCATATTCTGAGGGAGAGTCATTAAAAATCCTGGTATAAAACGGAGTCATTACTGCATAGTGAAGGAATCTTGGTATAATTGTTCCAAGACCGTAAATGAGAGTTTGACCTGCCAGATTTCTTACTTCCTTCATTTCAGAATTTGCACACAAAGATAGTTTTATTACCTCAAACAGGTAGATATTCGGTATGAATCAGATAAAATTGCATATTTCCCGAAACATTATGTGTATCATTTAAAGTTAAATATCTTTGTAAACTGATAAATTAGACATTATTAACCAAAAAAAATTTTTCATGAATATTAATTACAGGTCTTTTTTTCTATTGTCTCTGTTGTTCCTGTTCATTTCCTGTAATTCTCCTGGAGGTGATAAAGACAGGGAAGTATTGATTACAACTTCAAAAGGAAACATTAAGATAAGGCTCTATGATTCAACACCAATACACCGCGATAATTTTATCAGGCTTGTCAGTTCTGGTTTCTATGACGGTATTTCATTTCATAGGGTAATAAATGAATTCATGATACAGGCTGGTGATCCATCAACTAAAACTGTTGCATTAAATGTACAACCAGATACTCTAACCAGTTATACTATTCCAGCAGAATTCAGAAAGGAACTTTTTCACAAAAAAGGAGCTGTTGCGGCAGCTCGCCAGGGTAATAATGTTAATCCGGAAATGCGTTCATCTGGTACGCAGTTTTATATAGTTCAAGGCAAGAAATTCTCTTCCGAAGACCTTTCTGCAATTGAAAAAAGTATAAACTCAAGTATTAAGCAAAACCTCTTCAGCCGCTTTTTAAAGGAAGTATCCGACAGTGTAAGGCTCTCGGGACAGCCAGTAGCAGAAGGTCTCATTCAGGAAATTGTTTCAGATAAAATGTTCCGCTATATGACATCAGAAGGAGACTTCAAATTTTCGGAGGAGCAGAAAATCATGTATGAAACCACCGGCGGAACACCATTTCTTGATGGCACTTATACTGTTTTTGGTGAGGTAGTCGAAGGACTAAATGTAGTTGATATAATTGCCGTAACAAAAACAGGACCCGGTGATAAACCTGTTTCCGACATAAAAATACTGAAAATGAAAGTTATTAATTGAGAGTATATAAACATCGACCAGACATGCTCAAAAGAATAGAATCCCTGCTTAATGAAGTAATATCTGAAACAGTTAATAATTATTTTGAACTTGAATCATTCCGGCTCAAATATCTTAGTAAAAAAGGTAAAATTGCGGATCTTTTCAGCGAATTCAGGACTATTCCATCCGAAGACAAAAAGATAATCGGCCAAAAGCTTAATATACTTAAAAACTCAGCTCAGGAGAAATATAATATTCTAAGAAAAGAGCTTTGTGAAGTAGCTGAAGATAAATCAGCAGAAGATCTTTCAAAACCATCATTTCCTTATCCGTTGGGTAGCCGACATCCAATATCTGTTGTCCGCAGGGAAATCATTGATATTTTTACAAGAATTGGCTTTGTTGTTTCAGAAGGTCCTGAAATAGAGGATGATGATCATGTATTCACAAAGCTCAACTTTGCCCCCGAGCATCCTGCACGTGATATGCAGGATACATTTTATATTTCAAGAATTTCTGCGGAAGATTCGGATCCTCGTGATATTTTGTTGCGTACTCATACTTCTTCTGTTCAGGTCAGGGTAATGGAAAGTATGAAGCCTCCTATAAGGACTATTTCACCTGGTAGGGTATTTCGCAATGAAGCCATTTCCGCCAGGGCACATTGTATTTTTCATCAGGTTGAAGGTTTATATATTGACAAAAATGTCTCCTTTGCCGATCTTAAACAAACTCTTTTCTTTTTTGCCAGAGAGTTGTTTGGCAGTGATACCCGTATCAGGTTGCGTCCATCTTACTTTCCATTCACAGAACCTTCCGGAGAAATGGATGTCAGCTGCAGGATTTGCGGAGGAAAAGGTTGTAATGTATGTAAATACACCGGTTGGCTTGAAGTGCTTGGCTGCGGCATGGTTCATCCAAACGTTTTAGAAGCATCTAAAATAGACAGTAAAAAATATACAGGCTTTGCTTTTGGTATGGGAATAGAAAGAGCTGCAATGCTAAAATATCAGGTGAATGACCTCCGCCTTTATTTTGAAAATGATCTGCGTTTTCTCGAACAGTTTAGAACAG
>JAAZCB010000394.1 GCA_012513545.1 Clostridiaceae bacterium | reverse complement strand
GAAAAAGGCAAAGAGATATAAAGTCGTGCGGTCTTGCGGTCTTGCGGTCGTGATCCAATGGCACGCGGCTGGTGGCTCAGAGGTAAAAGTTGAAAGTTGAAAGTAGAAAGTTGAAAGTTGAAAGCAGAGTACAAAAACCACCTGCTCTGACGTTAAGCACCGAAGAGCCTGTCCCGCTTTAGCGGGGAGCGTGACTTCTATCTTTTTTTCTGTATAGATATTTGTTTTTGCTCGCGATAATCTATCAATTTGAAATCTGGTTGCAATTTTTACAAACTCCTTATTATCATATCATTTTTTGTTGTCAAATCTTCTATATAACTGATAATCAATGGAGTTTTTTAATCCCACTTCTAATACAGCGAGCAAAGGGTAAAATGACTCCGATATCAGAATGTTGCTTTTATAATGAGAAATCGCTTTTGACTGGTCATTCTTATGGTAATTTTAATACGGTTCAAGTCTTTCTTTCGATATAATTCTTTCAAATAATACTATGGGCTACAACGTTCGGCGGTATAGCCAGTAAGGCTATGAGAAAGTAGAGTTGTTATCGTTTTGTTAAGGTTTTTTTGGTTATTGTATGGCTCTAAAATAATTCATATCTACTTATTGGCTATAGCGCATGTTGTGGTGCGTTTTTCTTTATTCGCATTAGGATATCCTTTTTATTTTCTTTTTCCTTTTCAATGTCGAAGTCGTTTTGTATTCCTAACCAAAATTGGGCCGTTGTGCCAAAATAAGAGGCGAATCTTAAAGCTGTATCAGCTGTTATCCTGCGTTTTCCCTTTAAAATTTGGGATATTCTGGTTTGAGGTATATCAATGTCTTTTGATAATTTGTACGCAGATATTTCGAGTGGGATCAGAAACTCCTCTCTCAATACCTCTCCTGGGTGTATGTTCGCTAGTCTGTTCATTATATTTTTCCTCAATTATTATTTGTGATAATCTGTTATTTCCACGTTATGGGCGTTGTTTCCTTCCCATAAAAAAACTATTCTCCATTGATCGTTTATCCTTACGCTGAAGAAATCCGATCCTTTTAGTTTCTCTAGTCTATTGGAAGGCGGGATTCTCAGGTCGGTCCAATTTTGGGAGTTATTTATCATTCTGAGTTTTCTCCTTCCAACTTGTTGTATTTCAATCGGAATCTTTTTGACCTGTTCACCATTCCAAATCCTTTCTGTATCCTTTGAACCAAATGAAACAATCATACTGTCACTACTCGATACTAACGCCAAAGATAACTAATGATTTTATAATACCAAGCTTTATTTATGGTCCCCTAAAAAATGCACCACAATACATTATAAGTCGTGCAGGTCATGCAAGTCATGCAAGTCGTGCAGGTCGTGTAAGTTGTTCGTGTAGTGCTGGTTATGTGACTCGTGCCGGATATGTGGTTTGTACCCTGACGGATAATTGTTAATTGCTAATTGCTAATTGCTAATTGCCAATTGTTTATACATCGCCTATAATACATTATACATTGCTCTGCGCTTAATAACCTTTTTTATTTCAACACTTTTGTAAAAGTATATTCCCCACTTCCTATTTCTTTAAAAACATCTTCCCGTGGTAAATAAACTTTTGCTTTACAATTTCCCGGAACTATTACATTTAAAGTAAAAGTATTATTTTCTATTTTCCAGTCAACAGAAATTTTTCCGTATAAAGTCTCGTAAGAAGCTTCTACAAAACTCAGGTCTCCCACAGGTTGTGGTGAGATTATAATAGTTTTGAAACCATCATTATGGGTTTTGTCAAAATTTATTCCAGCTAATGATTTATAAAACCATTCTTCAATTTGTCCCATCATAAAGTGGTTCCATGATGCACCTTCACGCGGATCCCACAATTCTGTCAGTGTAGTAGCTCCGAATTTCAATTGAAAACCATAACCGGGTACCTCTTCGTGGTTAAACATTTTAAACATAATCTCATTCAAACCATTTTGAGCCAATGCCTGAAACAAGTATCTGTTTCCCGGATTTCCCGTAGACAATCTGTATCCACGTTCTTCGATATTCTTTACTAAATTATTTATAACTGCTTGTTTATACTCGGGCATTACAATTCCGGCAAAAAGTGGCATGGAGTTGGAAGCCTGACTACCTGTTCCGTATTGTTTCGTTTCTTTGTCAAAAAACTCTTTGTTAAATGCTTGTTTTACTTTTTCCCTTAAATCTGAATAAATAATGACATCTTCAGACTCTTTTACTATCTCTGCCGCTTTTACCAGATGATCTATAGCCATGTAATAATGAGCAGATGCAGACAGTGGTACAGGCGTATTTTGAGATACTCCATAAGGTTGATCTATATTATAGTCGCACCAATCTCCCAGTCCATGAGATACAATATGATTTTTAGCTGTGGTTGACAAGTAGTCAACATATCTCTTCATAACGTCATAGTAATTTACAATCAAAGATTTATCTCCGTAATATTCATAGTACATCATGGGTAAAATAACGGAAGCACTTCCCCACTCGGGAGAATCCCGAAATCCACCTTTAAAAACAACATATTCAGGAGCAATATCCGGCACCAAACCATTGAAGAGCTGGGCATCCCGAATATCCTGCATTACCTTGGGCATAAAGGTAGTTAAATCGAAATTATAGAATAGCCCTGGTCCATTGAGGTGAGTCTGTTCCAACCACCCTAATTTCTCGCGATGCGGACAATCGGTAAAAACGCTTTGCATATTACTTTTAATAGCGTTGACAATAATCTTGTGCGCTTCATTGAAAATATCATTTGAGCAACGGAAGCTCCCGACTTGTCGCGAAGAATTATGAACAAAAAAAGACTGAATATCAAGTAAAACAGGAATGTCTCTTGAATCTTCTGCATTATTAGGTTTAGCGCCTTCTACTTGAATATATCTATATCCATAATAAGAAAATCGGGGGTACCATATCTCTTCTCCATCTCCTTTCAGGGTATATACATAATAATAGGGAGCACCAGATTGTCTTTGGTCAACCAGTCCATTCTCCATCAGCCTTTCACCCAAAATTAGTTTAATACTATCTCCCTTTTTACCTCGTACTTTTATCATCGGATAACCCGATAGGTTTTGTTCCATATCGAAAACATAGG
>JAAZCB010000393.1 GCA_012513545.1 Clostridiaceae bacterium | reverse complement strand
GTAACAATTGCAGGAAGTGTAGGGGAAGGTGATGTGACTTTTAATAATGTCACAATAACCGGTATATTGACAGTTAACGGAGGCGGCTCGGCTTCCATACACCTTAATGGGAATTCAAATGCAAAAGAGGTGCTTGTAAGCAAACCTGACGGAAACAAACCAAGAATCCTAATCAATGATGCTGCTTCAGTTTCAACTCTCGCTGTTTCCGGTGCTGCAGGTGCTATTCTCGAAAGGAGTGCAAATGCTACAGGTAGTATTTCTACCGTTAGTGCATCAGAACCTTTGATGATTAAAAATATGGAAGTACCTGAAATAAATACAAGCTCGGAACTCGAACTTGACAATGCCCTGGTCGCTATAGTTGCGACAACGGGAGAATTGGCAATAATCAAGCTAAAAGGTGAGACCAGGCTTGATAAACTGGAAGCAGGTGGTAATACTAAGATAAGTGCAGATTCAACAAACAGCAGAATTGAAGAAATATCCACTGTAAATGCAGAAGTTGAAACCGATGAAAAATCAGAGGTTGGTTCGGTTATAGCAACTGGAGCTGCTAAAATTACTGTAAAGGGTCCTATTGAGCACATTCAAGCAAATGGCGGAGATATAGCTGTTTCAGGCAATTCCTCACCTGTTATACGAGGTGATGCAGGAACGGTAAGCGTTAGTGGAAAGGCAACTCCTATTATGACAGCAAATGCTCAAACTATTGAGGTCGCGGCAGGAAATGGTGCGGGAATAACTGTAACAGGGACGGTTAATAACATCAACACAACAGGAACAGGTAGTATTGGTGCAATAAATATTGAAAAGGGTGCTCCAGAGGTTAGTATCAGTAATGGGATACAAGTTGAACTAATTACTGTTGCGGGAGATGCAGCACCTAGAGTTCAAGGTACAGGAACTGCTGACAAACTGATAAGTACATCTACAGGTACAGTAACTGTAAATGCCACTGCAAACACTTTGATTGCACAAAATACAGAGAAAATAACCGGGACTAACGCACAAGCTGTTCAAAGAGCAACAGTTACCTTACAATCAATTGCATTAACTTCCAAACCCTCGAAATTAGTATACAAAACATCAGATACAGACATAAATACTACAGGAATGATAGTAACAGGTAATTATAGTGTTAGTGGATTTGATGGATTTGTGAAAAAAGTATTATCAGAAAATGAGTATGACATTATTGGATGGCCAGTTATTAAAAACGCCGGAACTTATACAATTAAAGTGAGAGAAAAAGCTGCCAACCATAGTGTGGAATTCCAAATCAATATAGTTGCAAAAGTAGTCGAAAGTATTTCATTGAGTTCATTACCAACTAAACTAAATTATGAGGTTGGCGAACAGCTTGACTTGGCAGGAGGTAAACTGACTGTCTACTATACAAACAAAAGTCTTTATGCAAGTGAAACAAAAGACTTACCTGATGAAAGTGTATCATATACTGGTTATAATGGTACAAAAGGCGTAAAGCTTATAACACTAACATATGAAGGTAAATCTATACAGTTTTATGTGAGTGTCCGTGACATCAGAGCTGAAGCCCTTGCTAAGGCTAAGGCTGTTGCCGAAATTGAGCTGATGCAATATTCAGCAGATAAACTGAAAAATAATGTATTTAGTGAAAAAGCAAAAGCGGAAATTATAAGAATAAGAGACAGCGGAATTACAAAAATTAAAACGTTAAACGAACAAAATGATATAGAATTGATTAAAAATCAAACAATAAAAGAAATAGACTTAATCAAGACTATTGAACAGGAAACAAAATACGAGATAATGGTGGGCAATGTTGGTTACAGTGATTTGCAAACAGCTATAGATGCGGCATCGAACAATCAGATAGTAGAAATAATCAGTGAGTACAATGTTTTGTCCCCAGTGACAATTCCAACGGGTAAAACAGTTGTAAACCGCTCAAAAATAAGTATTTCTGATGGAGCAACTTTAGCGGTGAAGCGTGGTGCTGTATTTACAAATGAAGGAAGACTAACACTGTTTTTTAGTGAAGTGTTTGATGAAGAGCAGGGAAAAGCTAAGATATTAGGCAGTTGCTTATATATTGAGGAAGGTGGAAGCTTAAATTTAAGCAGCAGCAGTGACATTTTAAACTTCCATGGCGGTGATTATATAAGACTTGATGTAAAAGGTAAGTTAAATGCCGAAGAAGGCGCAACTATAATTGTGCTAGGCGGTAGTGTTACAGGTATTGAAGGTATTGAAACAAAAATCGGACAGGATGATATGGGACCTTACGATGGAACAGGTGTATACAGGTACAACGGAATTTTGTGGCAGAGACTAGAGAATCCTGATTTGGATGGATTTGATGTTTCAATAAAGTCTGATGGTAATATAGTGATAAGGTCTAAAGTATGGAAGGATTCTATCAACATTCGGATAGATGGTGAAGAAGAAAGACTTATAAATAGGGAAGGTATTAATTATATAGTAAAAGGCAACTATAATGATGGCAAACTTCATAAGGTATTTGTTTGGGAAGATGGAAAGAGATATCTAATGGCTGCCGCAATGTATATTGACAGTGGAAAAATACCCAATTATGAAGAAGTAACAAGCTCTGACTTCCGGAAATACTTCTTTGGAGGAGCGTTCTTAACTGTTGCTGGAAAAGTGGAGGTAGATGGAAAAGAGCTATTGGTATATGATGGTGTAACTATTGACATTGCAAAAGGTGGGAGTATTGACCTTACAAACAAAACTCTCAGTGTCTCACCTTCATTGTTTGATTGGACAAATGGAGCCAAAAATGAAATTATTGTACGTTATGGCGGAAGTATCAAGCTTGAAAACGGTAAAATTATAGGAAGCGATACTGCATCAGACATGAAATTAGGAGAATATAATTACGCCATTATCAGTGCTAATGAACCGAAGTTTTCCGATAATCCCGAAGGGCAGCCTATTATTTCGAGGATGTATGTGGTTGGCGGAATGGGAGAAATTGAGATTCCTATAAATAAAGCATTTATACTTCTATCTCAAGAAAGATTAGTTGTTGAACCGGATACTGTACTGCTTGTTAACGGAAAGCTATCTTCCGAAACCGGTGCATTATTGGCGATTAAGAGTAACGAGACAGATACTGCCAGTATCAAAGGTGCTGGTTCGGGAATAAACGGAATTGGGCCTGAAGGAGAATACACCTGGAAAGACGGCAAATGGCAAATAACCAAACGGTTTAAGGCTAATAAGATGGATGTTATGCAGGAAATATATTACAATTTCCGTGGAGGATTTGGATTGCGTATACCGGAAACAGTGGATATTAACCTGTATTCAGAGCAGTATACTGATTGGAGTAATATTGAAGAAAGTCAAAAAGAAGCTGTGGCGTTTCTTATTAAGAATAATATTGTTCAAGGCAATGGAAATGGGATGTTGGATTCTTATGGAAAAATTGACAGAGCAGGATTGATGATTGTCTTTGACAGATTGATTGACAGAATGGGAATAAAACTTGAAAATCGTAATCAGGATATCGTTTTTACCGATGTATTAAAAACCGATTATTTCTATGATGCTGTTATGACTATGGCAAGAGCAGGTATTGTACATGGTATGCCTAATGGACCGGAAAGTCAGACACTCAGTTTCATGCCTTATGATTCAATTGGAATAGAGCCCCTGGATTTTGAAGGTGGAAGAAATGAACTTCAGATTGTAGTTGAAAGATTAAGGGATGAAATAAAGAACAACGTTGTAAATCGCTATGAAGTCATGAGAAGCTTATATGAAAGGCTTAAGGAGGGATATGGTTTACAGCAGCCTTCACAAGAAGAACTTGCGGGTTATGCATCGAAATATAAAGACTGGGATGATCTCATTGTAGATTGGTATGATCCAAACAGATTCTCATCGGTAAAGGAGCAAATCGCAGAAAATGAAGCAATGGTAGGATTCTTTGTGAAAAATGGCATTGTAGCAAAGATGGCTTTTGGCAACGAAAACCTAATTAATGCTTTTGAACCCTTGACGAAAGCAGAGATTATGGTGTTCCTGGACATAGTCTCCAAAACGGTTATGAAAGATGAAAACGGTGTTTTGCCTGCCGTAAGAGAGATTGCTTTTGAAGATGTTAAAGAAGCCGATTGGTTCTACGGCGGTGTTATTAATATGGCAAGGGCTGGAGTTGCAGACGGAAAAGAAATGGGTACGCAGCCTGAGACCTTCAGATTTTATCCTTATAATCTTGTTAGCAGAAGAGACTTTGGATGGGGTCCGGAACAGGCAATATATTTTGATAATTTCTTCAGAGCTTTCGATACTGTAATGCCAAAAACTGAGGTGACAGGAAAGAAAACATATGAAGCCTTAAGTGAAAAGGTAGAAATGGTTAAAAACCTTATATTTACTGATGTGGTGACTGTTACTGGAGAGGATAGAGGAAGAATTGACTTTGTAAATTGTGAATTCTTACAAGGCCTCAATGTAATAGGTGGTGCAAATTACGAAGTAAGTCTCGGGAAATCAACTGCCAAAGAGATAAATGTAGTAGGCGACACTTCGCTGATTTTTGACGACACAAAAGAAGTGTTCATAAGGGATATAGCCTCTGGAACAGCTGTCAATGTTAATAATGCAAGAGCAGCCGTTGAATGTAAAGAAAGTGGAGGATACTTTACTCTCAATGGAGCAGTTATTTATGCCGGTAAGTTTGATGAAAATCCAAAAGAATTTACCGACGACAACTCGTTTTTTGCTTCTGTACGTTGGAACTGTACCGGAGATCACGGATTTGATTATATAGGCAATCATACTGAGCATGTGGGTCAGAGTGTTTATGCGCCGGCTCCGACGCTTGAGTTCCGAGGTGCTATACTTACTATTGATATAGACGACAAAGATGAGTTCGTTAGATTTGATATGCAGGGCAATACAAATGATGTAGTTCTAAATATTACAAAGACAACTTCTGTGGCAGGCGGTGAAATCAATATAGGCATGCCGAATCAGGAAAGTGATAAGAGGCTTATTGTAAAAGGAAATGTATCTAATAACAATGTCACTGTAAGCGGCCGTGTTGTTGTAAGTGGTCTTAATGTTGATGAAGAAAATCAGATACGTATAGGTTCATGGGCTGAGAACACTGATGTTATTATAGGAAGCAAAGCTGTATTTGTTGTTGGTAATGAAAACGTTGTTCCAATTACTGCACAATCGGGTGCAAAAATTATTGTAGCCCACCGAAATGCGCAGATTAATGTAAATAACGGTGCATTAGATATCGGAATACCACATATTTTTAGTGATGAAGGTAATTATCAAATCTATGTGGGAAGAGGAGATAATACAGGCTTTACCTTTAAATTAACGCAAGGTGAAATTGAAATAGCTAATACTGTTGATACTCAATATGCATCTGAAGGAAAACTGCATCTTGTTCCAACAGAACCGATTGTTAACCCCGAAGGAATTAATCTTGAGGTGCAAAAGGACGGAATTACCTTAATTTATGAGAATTTGGAGTTTATAGAGTAGAAATGGAATTAGTTTAGCTTTAAGGGGAATATCTCTAATTTAGAGATATTCCCCTCGCTTTTTATTTTGCTCAGAATTTGTAATAAATAAACTTGTCACAGGACAAAAACATGAAAGTAAAAGTATTTGGACACGTTTTGGTGTGATAGATAAAAACAATATAGAGGATATGCTTCAGAGTAAAAAGAATGCTTCCTCATTATTATTAATTACAGGAACTTTTAGCATTATAGAACCGACTAATATATGAGGGAGTGATTATATGATGAAGAATCGATATATGCTTGTTTGTATTACTATAAGTTTTCTTATGCTTACCGGATGTAAAAATATAAGTGGCAGTAGTTCAATTCCGACTGCACAAAATACCCCTGAGACAACAGCAGAAAACATAATTCCTGAAGCAACGGAGTGGAAAGTATCAGAATTTACAATTGTCAACAACCTCGAAGGTGTTAATATGACTGCCGTAGAAGGAACAATTACCAATACTGGCTTGACATTGATATTTGAAAATAATTCAGGTAAGCAGTGCATTTATGGTGAGTATTTTTGCTTGGAAAAGGAAATTAATAGAAAGTGGCATCAGGTTCCTGTTGTTATTGAAAATTATGGATTTCATGACATAGGTTTTAATTTAGCTTCCGGTGAAGACAGTAGACGGGAGGTTAACTGGAAATGGCTTTACGGCACTCTTGACACAGGTGAATACCGCATTGTAAAAGATATATTGGATTTTAGAGATACCGGAGATTATGACAAGTACTATTTGGCGGCTGAGTTTACAATAACTGAAAAAGGAAAACACACTGATCAGGCCGGTATTGAATTGGATGTCATGATGGCGGAATATAGAGCCTTATGGAAAGAAAATTATAAATACGATACGCCTATATTAATTGATAATATGTCTGACTGGAAGATATTCCTTAGTGAACATGGTCAGCAGTCAATAACCGAAGATGTGTTAGACAAGGACTTTAATGATGATTTTTTTAAGCATAGTGTTTTGTATGCATATATTGAAAGCGAAACAAGCGGTTCTATAGAGCTTCATGCAAAGGGAGCCCGGCTCAATGAAGATAAATTAATACTTTCAATGGAACGAAAAGCTCCTCTAAATGGTACTACGGATATGGCAGCACGAATATGCCTGTTTGGCGTCAGGAGGGACATGATAAAAAATGTTAAGTCTGTTGAGGCGTTTATAAAACAAAAGAATCAGTAATTATGATTTGTTCATTGAGGGCGTATTTGTGATCAATATAAGAGAAATAAAGCTTAGAGCATAATTATAGTTTGCAAGACAAGTAAATAATCAGAAGATACCTAAAACGTATGTTTGACATCGTATAAGAGCTCTTTTCATCAGGTGTCATTAAAATAGCTGAAGCTGAATTATTTATAAGGAGGAAGATAATGCTAATGATTTCTTGTTAGTATATTCTATATTTAAAACTTCTTAAAAGCAAAGAATACCGCACCCATTATAAACAAAAACGAAACAGCATAATTCCATTTGAACTCCTGCTTTAAATACAGCACAGAAAACACTGCAAACACTACAAGGGTTATAACCTCCTGCATAATCTTCAGCTGTGTTGCATTAAAATATTTGACACCAATACGGTTTGCAGGAACCTGGAAGCAGTACTCGAAAAATGCAATACCCCAGCTTATAAGTACAATTAAGAAAAGGGGAGTGGAGCTGTCCTTGTATTTTAAGTGGCCATACCAGGCGAAGGTCATAAACACATTAGAGATAACTAAAAGAATTATTGTTAACATATTTTTCAACCTCAAGTCTTTTTAATAAATTCTGTTCTGCAGGAACGGCAGGTAATACATATTTTACCTTTGCCTTTTGGAACACGTAATTGCTGTTTACAATTCGGGCAGCGGTAATATTTGTGAGTTTTCAAATCCTTAATTCTTCTGCTATATCTTAAAAGCTTTGAATATAAAGGACTTAACAGCATCATAAATTTGTAATTCTCTGCCCGACGCTTGTAGATATCCTTTGAAAAAGTCCGCAGTATAGCAAGCGCAAGGGGGATATAGCTTAAAAATGAAGCAAAATAAAGCCAGCTTGAAAGTCTGGAAATTAACATAAAAAATATGGAAAGAACAAGAAGGGCTGTTGATAATTGATCACTGCCGTATCTTCCTGCCATAACTCTTCTTAACCAGTTCATATTATGCACCCCTGAAATACTATAACACAAGAAAACCACCGATTCCTCGATGGTTCACTTTGGTGCGGACGGTGGGACTTGAACCCACATGGTCGCCCATACGCCCCTCAAACGTACGTGTCTGCCAATTCCACCACGACCGCATATTAATAATTCCACCTGTATCGATAGCCCTAAAAGTTAATTTACAAGGGTTTCGCGATTCAGCATAATAAATTATACTAACATATTAAACTTATGTCAATACTTTTTATAATATTTTTTATGGGGAAAATAATGAAATAATTTGATTGAAAATCAAGAAAACTATTGTTAAAATATAGTGAATAACTTATAAAGAGTGGGAGACAAATGGAAAAAGGATTGATTCAGGTTTATACCGGCGACGGCAAGGGCAAGACGACTGCGGCTTTAGGACAGGGCATAAGAGCATGTGGAAGAGGCCTTAAGGTTTATATGATACAGTTTCTAAAAAGCAGCGATACAGGCGAATTAAACGCTATAAAAAGGCTAGAACCGCAGTTTATGGTATTCAGGTTTGAGAAGGAAAGAGGCTTTATCTGGACCCTTAATGAACATGAAATAGCTGAACTTAAGGATGAAATAAAGGAAGCTTTTGGGTTTGCAAAAAAAGTTGTCAGTGATAAGCAGTGTGATGTATTAATACTCGATGAGATTATGGCAGCTATTGGAAACGGTCTGATTGATGTGGAATGTGTTGCAGACCTTCTTGAAGGCAAGCCTTCCGGGATGGAAATAATAATGACCGGCAGGAACGTACCGGATAGAATAAAAGAACTGGCGGACTATGTTTCCGAGGTTGTCATGGTCAAGCACCCGTTCGAGAAGGGTATAAGCGCAAGGAAAGGAATAGAGTTTTAGAAAATAGTGAAACATTTAGTAAATGAAAATCAGGCAAAGGGCTTGGAGTTTGTGCCCTTTGCCTTTTGTAAAGGGCGTTTTCATAAGAAAAACATTTTATGTCAGTGAAAACTCTTTTTTAATCGAATCAATTGCCTTATCAACATCTTTTTCATCTATCAGGTAAGATATATCAACCTCGGACGTAGTAACAAGCTTAATCTGGATACCTTCGGCTGCAAGTACGGTGAACAGCCTCGCAGCTACACCGGGAATGTTTTTCATCTCTTTGCCGAAAACTGAAATTTTGGTGTTATACGCGTCAACTTCAATTACAAGATTATGAACTGATTCTTTATACTTGTTTAAGGTTTTAATAGCCTTTACAAGGTCATCTGAGGAAATGCTGAAGGATATGTTTACCGATCCCCTGTAGGGCGGAGCTTTGCTTACCATATCGATATTAATTCCTTCACTGGCAATTGATGAAAAAATTTGCGATATCAGCATGATATCGTCAGGCAGATTATCCAATGTTATCAATGCTATATTATAGTAGACATCAATATCTGTAACAGGCTTTTGGGACATATGTATAAACACCTCCTGATAAATTTATTAAATAAAACGGTATTATTTAGGGCCATTTCCCGAAGCTCTTTATTTGCTGCCAATAAGATCATCCATGCTATACATACCGGGCTTTTTGTCATATAAAAATGCAGCTGCGTTTAAAGAGCCAACAGCAAAAATCTCTTTTGAAGTTGCAATATGGTTTATCTCAATTATTTCATCATTACCTGCAAATATGACACTATGGTCTCCAACTATTGTACCGCCACGCACAGCATGCATTCCGATTTCTTTCTTGCTCCTCTTTTTTCTTCTTGAATGCCTGTCGTATATGTATTCCTGCGGTTCACTAAGGGCAGTGTTTATTGCATCGGCAATAGCCAAGGCTGTGCCGCTTGGTGCGTCTATTTTCTGGTTATGGTGTTTTTCCACAATTTCAATGTCAAAATTGTCTTCTAGTACCCTTGCGGCTTTTTTCACCAGGTCTATAAGCAGATTCACGCCCAGAGACATATTGGCTGAAAAGAATATCGGTATATATTTTGATACGTCTCTTAGCATCTTTACCTGTTCGGGGTTAAGTCCGGTTGTTGAAATAACTGCAGGTATTTTTCTGTTCAGGGCAAATTCAATTAATGGTTCCAAAGCTGATGGATGTGAGAAATCAATAATAACGTCAATTTGTACATCACATTTCTTAAGGTCACTGAAAACCGGGTATGAATTCTTTATTGATGAATTAAGGTCATAACCGGCACAAATCCTTAGATTATCTCTTTGTTCCGAAAGCCTTGTTATTACCTGGCCCATTTTTCCGTTGCATCCGCTTAGTAAAACATTTATCATTTGAGAAGCACTTCCTTTTTTCTATTAGTTTAAAAAAATATATAAAACTACAGTCATAAATACTGCTTGAACGTTATAAGGAAAACGCCGTATTAATACGGCGTTTAAATCACTTTATAAGACCGTAATTACTCAACGTTTCTCTTAGTATTCCCAGATTCTTGTCGCTCATATCCACCAGAGGCAGACGACATTTTCCAACCTCCATTCCCATTAGGTTCATAGCCGCCTTAACGGGAATCGGGCTTACTTCTATAAATAAGGCCTTAATAAGCTCAATAAGGTCAAGTTGGATATTCCTGCTGCCTTCGATATCACCGGAAAGAAATTTGGCGACCAGATCATGGGCTTTTTTAGGTATTATATTAGCCATAACGGATATAACTCCTACTCCTCCAAAAGCCAAAAGGGGCAGGACCTGATCATCGTTTCCGGAATAAATAGCAAAATCCTTTCCACAAAGCTTTATTATTTCTCCGACCTGATTTAAGTTGCATTCTTTAATAGCAGTAATGTTTTCTATTTCAGACAGCGCTTTTAGAGTCTGAGGATCAATATTAAGGTTTGTTCTTGACGGAACATTGTACAGAATAACAGGTATTTTTATGCTGTTTGCAATTATCCTGAAATGCTCGTACAGACCTTTCTGGGTTGTTTTATTGTAGTATGGCGTTACGCTTAAAATTGCATCTGCGCCAACTTCCTGCGCATATTTGCTTAAGTCAACGGCATGCTTTGTGTCATTACTGCCTGTTCCTGCAATGACAGGTACTCGCTTGTTGACTTTATCAACTGCGTACCTGATTGCAGACTTATGCTCTTCGTCAGGCATGGTTGATGCTTCGCCGGTAGTTCCGCAAATAATAATCGAGTCAATGCCTTCTTTTATCTGAAATTCGATAAGCTCTCCCAATTTTTCAAAATCAATACCATTATCGGTAAAGGGTGTTATTATTGCTACTCCTGCACCGGTAAATACTGGCTTTCTCATAAAAAACATCCTTTCATTGTTTAATAACTTCTATATAAAATATATTCACAATTAGAGGTTTAATTAATGCAATTTTACAATAGAAATCTGTTATGTGAAAATAATAAGGATTACTTATTCCACATTTTAATGAGTTCCTGGGCTATCTGAACAGCATTGGTTGCGGCACCTTTTCTGATATTGTCTGCTACGACCCAGAGGTTTACTCCACTTTCAACGCTATCGTCGCGGCGGATTCTGCCTACGAAGGTTTCGTCCTTTCCGGAAGCATTCAGCGGCATAGGATACACATTGTTCTGCGGGTCATCCTGTACAATTATGCCTGGTGCTTTAGCCAATACCTCTTTTAATTCATCAAGGTCAAACTGCTTTTCAAATTCCACATTGATAGATTCGCTGTGCCCATTGAATACAGGTACTCTGACTGTAGTAGCAGTTATCTTGAGGTTTTGATCTCCCAATATTTTTCTGGTTTCATTAACCATCTTGATTTCTTCCTTAGTATACCCGTCTGGAAGGAAAACATCGATATGAGGCAGACAGTTACCTGCTATAGGATGAGTGAACTTTTGTGGAGCTTCTCCCTTAAGTCCGTTTTCAAGGTCACTATAGCCTTTCATACCGGCTCCGGAAACAGCTTGGTATGTCGAATACACGATTCTTTTGATTTTGTATTTGTCATGTAAAGGCTTTAATGCGACTACTGCCTGGATTGTAGAGCAGTTTGGGTTTGCAATAATGCCTTTGTGCCAGGAAATATCTCCCGGGTTAACTTCAGGTACAACAAGGGGAACTGTCGGGTCCATTCTCCATTGGCTGCTGTTGTCTACAACCACGCATCCCTTCGAAGCTGCAATGGGGGCGAACTTTTCACTTGTACCTCCGCCTGCTGAAAATAAAGCTATATCTATGCCTCTGTCAAAGGAGTTTTCAGTCAATTCTTCTACTTTATAGTCCTTCCCGTTGAAGGTTATGGTTGAACCTGCGGAACGGCTTGAAGAGAAGAAATATATATTTTCTATAGGTAAATTTCTTTCTTCCAATACTTTTAAAAATGTTCTGCCTACCATTCCAGTTGCTCCTACTACGGCCAAATTAACTTTTTTCATTGTAATTTCCTCCTAATTATTATTTAAAGCCTCATCCTATAAATAAAAAAGCTGGTATGGTTACCAGCAGTTCACTTGTATTTATTAATGCAGCCAATTTATTGCTGCATATTTTCAATTTGAACTGATAGCGCTCCATCAAACATTTGATGACAATCATACAGCTATTAACCGTATGACCAGAATGCATTCATGTAGGAAATACATCCTTCGGCAGTTTACCCTTTTTGTCTTTTTCATTAAAGCCTACACTTTTCCAAAGACATACTAATGAAAACTGCACCTCTATCATTAATTATTATTTTAAACTATTCTAACATCTGGAGGTTATAGTGTCAATTCTTTTTTATATAATATATTATTATTATAAATTGGATGTTTATGTGACATCAGAATTTATAGGAAATAATGTTATTTATGTGAGTCTCCGGGATGTCTGCCGATAAAATTAGCAGTTATGTAGCCATTTTCCGACTCCCCATAGGTTAGCGAAGTATACATTTCTCCTGTATATGTATATTCATTATTGAGTTTATTTCCATCAATGTCAGTTGAGGTGTACCAGCCATGTAAAAATATACTTTCAAACTTGTCTTCAGGTACTTTAAAAGTGATATATATTGAACTATCTACAAATGCATTGTCATAATAGCCACTAACGAAAACAGAATCCTCCGGTATTTTTAAGTCATATCTTTCCTCAAGCATTTCCACTCTTTCCTTAGTAAATCCTGTTTCTATGTATGTAGGCTTTGTCATAATGGAAGCTATAAGTAAAGCATATATATTATATAGTATAAACAACACACATAAGCCAATTATTAAGATATGCACGCCTATTATTTTCTTATTTGACATAATCCCCTCACCTAATTACTACCAAATTACATATGCAAATATATAAACTCAATAAACATATTATATCGCATTTTATGATGTAAATAAATACATTATAGTCAGATAACACAAAAACCGACAAAAATACAAAAGATGCTGTTGGAAGAAAATTTTACATTTGTGTTACAAGGCAGGGAAATGGAAGCTTTTGTCGAATTAATCAGATATATATGCTTTTTTGTGAAAAAAGTTATAATTTATTACTAAAGATAAAAGTGGAGGAGTAGTATGAAATTCTTCAGATTTAAAAGTTGTGTTGCTTTATTGGTGCTTTCCGTCTTCATGTGTTCGGGTGTCAGGGCATATGCATACGATGGAGTTCCGGAGAAGGTAAGGATAGGGCTTTGTTTTAATGATGCGGAAACAAAACAGTATAGTGCTGCAGCGAGTTTTGAGATTGATTCGGCTAAGGGTTTGCAGATCGGATGCTACAAGGATAATGTTTTTTCCGTTTTAACCGAGGAGGTTACACCGAACGCAATAACAGTAAGAAAGGATGCTTTCTTTTCAAAGAGTGGCGGCAAGCTGACAGAGTATAACCCCGCTACAGGAAAAGCACCTGATGGCGAGAAAATAGGTGCATATCATATAAAGATCGGAGGGGATTATTCCGATCTCAAGTCTCTTGGGAACAAGCTTTCACAGGTCAAGCAAAAAGGAATAGCAGCATACCCTGTATATTCAGATAAATGGGAGATCTGGACCGGTTTTTACTTAAGCGAAGATGATGCAAAAAAGTCAATTCTATATTCACTTGACCCAACATTGGGAAAAGATGACTACAATATAGTACCGCCTTCTCCCACGAGAATTGTTGCGGGATCGAAAAATGGAGAAGTTATGCTAATGTTTGACAGCAATAAAGGAGCGTTTCAGCTTCGTCCCAATCCAAAGGCTTCACCGATGGTGTTCAGGTTGGATAACGACGACAAGAAAAGATACAGGGGAGAGCTGGAGGTTAAAAGGCTTTCGGGCAGTGATATGACACTTGTGAATGTTGTTCCGATGGATCAGTATCTTTATGGCGTTGTACCATATGAGATTGGTGCAGGATCACATCCGGAGGCATTAAAAGCTCAGGCGGTATCAGCAAGGACATACACTATAAATAATTTATCAAAATATGCAAGACTGGGCTTTAATTTGTGCACAACCACCTATTCACAGGTTTATAAAGGTATAAATGGTGAGACGGCTGCGACAAACAAGGCTGTTGATGATACAAAGGGAAAGATTGTTACATACAAGGGAAAACCTGCGGCAGTTTTTTACTTCAGTTCGAGCGGTGGACGTACGGAAGACGTGAAAAATGTCTGGGGAAGTGAAGATTATCCCTACCTTGTGAGTGTTGAGGATAAATATGAATCCGGAAATTCGTGGCATTACAACTGGGAGGTAACCTATACTGCACAGAAGCTTAAACAGATTATGACAGAAAGAGGCTTCAAGCTCGGTGACATTAAAAGTGTGGAAATTACAAAAAGGTCTGAAGCAGGAAGAGCGATTGAAATTGTGGTAAGGGGAGCCTCAGATGAACGCACGTATAAAAACGGTGCCACACGGAGTTTTTTAAGCCTTGACAGCCAATGGTACGACATAACTTCAGATGCAGATGTTTCAATGATCGGTTCGGATGAAGAAATTCGGAAAATCCAGCTGGCAGGAAAAAAAGTAGCAACAGCACAAGGGGTTAAGGAAGTAAGTAATAGTGCTAAAAGTGCAATTATTATCAGTTCTTCCAAGGAAGAAAAAAAGGTACCGTTTGTACCTACAGTTTACACTTTTACAGGAAAAGGCTGGGGTCACGGTGTCGGGATGAGCCAGGAAGGTGCCAAGGGAATGGCAAACAACGGATATGATTATGAACAGATTCTAAAACATTATTTTACCGGTACAAAGGTTGAATGATATTGTATAAATAAG
>JAAZCB010000392.1 GCA_012513545.1 Clostridiaceae bacterium | reverse complement strand
ATACAGCCTTGTTATTTCATCAAAAATGACCTTCATGGAGGTTCCGTCTGAAATTATGTGGTGCATATCAATAAGGAACACATGCCTGTCTTCTCCTGTCTTTATAAGGCATGCACGCATCAACGGTACAACCTCAAGATCAAACGGACGTATAAACCTTTTAATTATTCCATCTGCTTCGTTCTCTCCGGCTTCAATATATTCAACATCAATCACCGCTATATCGGCTATCTTTTGCACAGGCTCGTTCTCTATCATATGAAAAGAAGTCCTGAACGCTTCATGCCGACCCACAATATCGTTAAGTACATTTTTAAAACGATCACAATTGATATCTCCTTCAATATTCATACACATTGGAATATTGTAGTTTGTTTGTTCTTTATCTATTCCATTTAACAGATAAAGCCTCTTTTGTGCCGCTGACAAAGGATAAAAATCCCTTCTTTCCGCTTCTTCTATATACACGAACTTACTGTCCGAAGCCTGCCCTATGTATAAAGAGAGTTCTTTTACAGTAGCATTTCTGAAAATTTCCGTAACAGGTACTTCTACATTTAACTCCCTATGAATTCTTGATACCAGAATTGTAGCCTTTAATGAATGCCCTCCGAGTTCAAAGAAGTTATCGTAAAGACCTACGTGCTCTGTCCCAAGCACTCCCTGCCAGATTTCCGCGAGCTTTTTTTCCAAAGCTGTAACAGGTGGCACATATTCCGACCCTGTATTTATTTGGTTTTCTATAACAGGCAATGCACCTCTGTCTATCTTTCCATTCTGATTAAGGGGCATTTCATCAAGGTGCACAAAATAAGCCGGTACCATATAATCTGGAAGAGCTGCAGACATAAAACTCCTTAACTCGGATAAACCAATAGCCTCCTTCGACACATAATATGCGATCAGATACCTGTTCCCATTATTATCACTACCTGCAACTACTACGCATTCACTTATCTCAGAGTACTTTGAAAGACGGGCTTCGACTTCCCCTATTTCAATTCTGTATCCGCGTATTTTAACCTGACTGTCCATTCTTCCCAAAAATTCAATCGTTCCCTCCGGCAGCCATCGAGCCCTGTCTCCTGTGCGGTACATTAAACAACCTTTTTCAAAAGGATTGTCTACAAATTTTTCTTTTGTCAGCTCAGGCTGGTTAAGATACCCCCTTCCAAGCCCATCCCCTGAAAGGCAAAGCTCACCTGCTACTCCAATTGGCTGAAGCCTGTTACTTCCATTTACAATATATGCGCGGCTGTTGCTTATAGGTTTTCCAATTGGAATACTCCTTTCGTAATCCTTATTTATAATATGGCATACAGAGAAGGTAGTATTTTCAGTCGGCCCGTACCCATTGATCACACTTAATGAAGGGCAAAGTTTGCGGACTTTGTTGATATGCCGCACCGACAATACATCTCCTCCAACTATAAGGCATCTGAGTGTACAAAACATTTCGGGATTAATTTCGCTTAACTGATTGAAAAGCGAAGATGTAAGCCATAGTATTGTTATCCTGTGCTCCTTAATATGTGCTCCGAGTTTATGGGCATCCATCAGAACATCTTCATCCACCAGATAAAGCCTTGCACCATTCAAAAGCGCTCCCCACACCTCAAATGTAGCAGCATCAAAGACCGGAGCTCCCGTCTGCAGTATCCTGTCCTCTTTTCCAATCACTATATAGTTTGTGTTTTTCACAAGCCTAACCACATTCCTGTGGATTATTTCAACACCTTTTGGCTGGCCTGTTGATCCGGATGTATACATTACATAGGCCAAATCCTCCCATGATACATTAATCCCAACGTTACTGCTGTCAATTTCCTCATTATTCTCGAACCCAAACTCGATTACTGTTCCATCAAAGCTAAAAACCTCTTTAAATTTTCTGTCCAGAAGCAATACCTTTGTATTACTGTCCTTTAACATATATAAAGTACGTTCTTCAGGATATTTGTGGTCGAGAGGAAGATATGCCCCGCCCGCCTTAAGTATTCCCAATATTCCGGCTGTCATTTCTATCGTGCGGCCCGAAATAATCCCGACTATACTATCTCTTTTGACTCCATTCTCGACAAGCACTCTTGCAACACGATTTGCGCGACGGTTCAGCTCCTTGTAGGTAATAACCTCTATTCCCGATACCAGAGCTACACTATCGGGTGTCTTCTCAGCCTGTTCCTCAAAAAGCCTTACTATGGATTTATCCTTTGGATATTCCGTAGAAGTGTTGTTAAAAGTCTCAAGACGCAATCTGTCCATTTCAGGCAATATATTCAACTCATCGAGCTCACTGTCCTGTGATTTGACTATATCTCGCAGCAGTGTTACATAATGCATCAAAATTCTCTTTGCCGTATCCTCACTATAAAGCCTTGTACAGTATTCCAGCCCCAGTTCAAGGTTATCCCCAAGCTCCATTGCACTAAGGGTTATATCAAACTTGGTCATTTTATATTCCAGCTCATACGGTCTAAAGTGAATTTGGTCAATCTTAATCTCTCCCATGTTTATATTTTGGAGGGTAAACATTGTGTCAAATATGGGATTCCTGCTTAAGTCACGTTTTACTACCACCTTTTCAACGAGGTCTTCAAACTGGTAATCCTGGTTTTCAAAGGCTGAAAGCGTTGACTGCTTAACCTCGGATAAATATTCCCTGAAGGTCTTGTTTTTAGACGGATGATTCCTAAGCGCAAGAGTATTTACAAACATCCCTACTATATTTTCAAGCTCAGCATGGGAACGTCCTGCCACAGGCGTTCCTACCACAATATCTTCCTGTCCGCTATACTTTGAAAGCAATACAGTATATGCAGATAAAAGTACCATAAACAAGGTTGCCCCATTTTCTGCTGCAAGCCTTCGAAGACCGTCTAATATTTCATGGTCTACAGTATATCTCTCATGTGCCCCTTCAAAGCTCTGCACCGGAGGCCTTGGATAATCAGTTGCCAGCTCCATAACGGGAATCTCTCCTGAAAATACTTCCTTCCAATAGAGCTCCTGCTTTTTCATTTTTTCATTTTCCATGTTCTCCTGCTGCCACACGGAATAATCCTTATAGTGTATTCTTAATGGCTCAAGAGTTTCCCCGTTATATAACCCGGCTATTTCATCGAAAACAACCCTCATGGATGTTCCGTCTGAAATTATATGATGCATATCAATAAGAAACACATGCTTTTGTTCATCGAGCCTTACCAGACATACACGTAAAAGCGGAGCAGCTTCCAGGTCAAAGGGGCGGATAAACTTTTTGCAGATATCAGATACCTCATATTCTGCTGCCTCTATGTATTCCATACTAAGCAAAACCTCGTCAGCTATCTTCTGAACCGGTTCATCTTCATGCATATGAAACGATGTCCGGAAGGACTCATGCCTGTTTACAAGCTGCTGCAGTACATTTTTGAAGCGTTCAATGTCAAGGCTTCCCTCAATAAACATACCTATAGGTATGTTATAAATTGTACTGTCCTTATCCATTTTATTTAATAAATAAAGCCTCTTTTGTGCTGCCGATAAAGGGTAATAAGCCCTTTGTCCTACGCATCTTATTGATTCAAATCTGCTGTCGGATGACTGTTCAATATAAATAGAGAGTGCCTTTACCGTAGAATTTTTGAAAACTTCCTTCATTGGCACTTCAACATTAAGCTCTTTGTGAATTCTTGATATCATTATAGTTGCCGTTAATGAATTCCCACCCAGATCAAAGAAGTCATCATTTACTCCAATATTCTCTACTCCGAGTACATCCTGCCAGATTTCTGCAAGTTTTATCTCAAGCTGGGTAGAAGGAGCTTCATACAAGGCTCCTGTGTCTATTTCACTCCCCACCTGGGGTAATGCCTTCCTGT
>JAAZCB010000391.1 GCA_012513545.1 Clostridiaceae bacterium | reverse complement strand
GTAATTGGATTAGTGGAATCTTTAGAAGTATCTGATATGACAATAAGGAGAGGTTTTCGCGAATTGGAAAATCTTGGTTTAATCAGACGTTTCCATGGAGGAGCGGTAAGTTCGAGGGGTAGAGGTTATGAACGAACCCTTTTATTCGACAGAAAAATTGAGAATCAAATTAGATCAATATGGAGAGCAAAATAATAACAAGAGGTGATATGAAATGAAATGGATAGAAGAAGTATTTAGTACGTGCAAACCAATTATTGCAATGGTTCACCTAGAAGCGTTGCCAGGAGATCCGGGATATGATTCCAAACGTGGAATGTCATGGATAATAGACAGAGCTTACCAGGATATGGTAGCACTTCAAAATGGGGGCGTTGATGCAGTAATGTTTTCGAATGAAAGAAGTCTTCCATACCTTACGAAAGTAGAACCTATTACTCCAATAGCGATGGCAAACATCATTGGTGAAGTAAAAAAGGATTTAAAAATTCCGTTTGGAGTCAATGTGCTATGGGATCCATATGCGACAATAGATTTGGCGGTAGCAACCGGGGCGAAATTCGTACGTGAAATATTTACTGGCGTATATGCAAGTGATTTTGGCTTGTGGAATACAAATTGTGGAGAAGTAGTTCGACATCAGTATTCCATACACGGAGAAAAAATTAAACTTCTCTTTAATATACTTCCGGAAGCATCATCATATTTGGCGACGAGAAATATAGTAGATATTGCGAAGTCCACAGCTTTTAATGCCAGACCAGATGGACTATGTGTTTCGGGATTGACGGCTGGGGTAGAAACAGATTCGCAAATATTAAAACAAGTAAAAGACGTTGTTCCAAATATTCCGATTTTTGCGAACACAGGTGTACGAATTGACACTGTCAAAAATCAACTATCATATGCTGATGGGGCAATAACAGGTACAGCCTTTAAGAAAGATGGATATATATGGAACGAGGTTGATCAAGACAGAGTAACTGCGTTTATGGATGTAGTTAAATCATTTCGAAGTAACTTAAGGTAATAGGAGGAATAATATGATAAAACACCCAGCAATTGAATTAGTAGCTGAAAGAATTGTTAAGGATGTGATTGGTGGTGCTGTGGACACAGCCAAAGAGGTTATGGATGCGATGGCAAAAGTAGGAGAGGATACCAAAGCGCAAAATGTAATGGATTTATACAATGAGATAGAGCAGGCTGCCTACTCGATCTTGAAAGTTTGTCCTTCTTTTGCACCCCCAATTAATGTATTGCATATGATGGTCGGATCGGTAGAGAGGGATCTTGAATCGAATACAACGCTAAACGAGGCAAAGAAAAATTTACGTAAAACAAGAGATAACTTTCATGATTTTATCACGACTGCGCTTGATAAAATTTCAAATATAGGAGCAGAGCTTATAAAAGATGGTGACAAGGTCTTTATGTTCAGTATGTCATCCTCAGTTTGGAAAGTTTTAAGAAAAGCAAAGGAAAATGGAAAAAACTTTTCGGTTTTTGTTACAGAAGCCAGACCGGGGAATGAAGGCTTGTGGACAGTTGACGAAATGGAAAAAAGTGGAATTCCTGTGTTTGTTAGCATCGATGCTTGCATAGCAGAATTAGTATCTCAATGTGATATCGCCTTTGCTGGTGTTGATGCTGTTGGGGCGGATGGTTCGGTTTTTAACAAATGTGGTACATTTTTAGTAGCACTAACAGCGAAAAATAAAGGGGTTCCTTTCTACTTCGTAACAGATACCTTAAAATTTGACAGTGCAACTTTATTGGGTTTACCGTATAGAAGTGATTCTGTTAAGTTCGATGAAGTTCTGGCGAATCGACCCAAGAGTGAGTTTGTGGATGTGGTTGGAACTCTTTTCGATTCCACTCCTCCAGAATTAATAACAGCAATTGTTACAGAATTAGGACCGATTCACCCAGCCTCATGTGTAAATGTTATTTGGAATATGAAGCTGAGTAAAAGAATTAGTGAATTGCTTCCCGATTGGGCATATGGTAAGTTATAAATGGTATGGCAAATTCTTCCGAAATTCGAGATTTAATAAACCGTTTAAAT
>JAAZCB010000390.1 GCA_012513545.1 Clostridiaceae bacterium | reverse complement strand
TTATTTTTTTCAAAAAGGAAGATGATTATGAGTAGAAAGTTTTACTAAATGAGTTTCCACTCTTTTTTTCTTCGTTATATTTTGTGTGTAAAATAACACTTATATGTATGATATAAATCACAGATTATTTTTTTTAAAAAGGTTAAAATCATTATAGATAATATAAATTTTCTGTTAAAGAATAAAGGAGTGAATAATATGGCAGTTAGGAAAATAATAAAAATTGATGAAGAAAAATGCAATGGCTGCGGTTTGTGTGTGCCAAATTGTGCAGAGGGTGCAATTCAGATAATTAATGGAAAGGCAAAGTTGGTTAAAGATTCATATTGCGACGGTTTGGGCGCATGCCTCGGGCACTGTCCGCAGGATGCACTTGAAATTATAGAGAGGGAAGCGGATGAATTCAATGAAGAAGAAGCAATGAATTATGTTAATAGTTTAAGTAGAGCTGATAAACAGAAAGATTTGAACAGGCTAAACCACAATCATGCCGCAGGAGGGTGTCCCGGAAGCAGAATGATGGTTTTGAAGGATAGGGAAAGCTCTGAAGACAATAACGGATCTATGAATGTATCCGGCAATGATGTTGAGATAAGAATCAAACCCCAGTTAAGTCAATGGCCTGTACAGCTTAGCCTTGTTCCGGTAAATGCTCCGTACTTTAAAGATTCAGACCTGCTTGTTACGGCTGATTGTGTTCCTTTTTCATATCCAAACTATCACCTGGATTTACTTAAGGGAAAATCTGTCGTAGTAGGTTGCCCTAAGCTGGATGACCTGGAGTTTTATATTGAAAAGCTGACACAAATAATCCAAAACAACAATTTAAAAAGTATAACGGTAGCTTTTATGGAGGTCCCGTGCTGCTCAGGCATAGTTCGTGCCGTTGACCTGGCTCTCAAAAGGAGCGGAAAGGATTTACCTGTCAACAAAGTGAGAATTGGTATAAATGGAAGCAGAGGTTAAATTAAAAAGGTTCGGTTTTAGTAAAATATAAAACCGAACCTTTTTAGTATTATTTTTATCAGTATTACTTATGTCTTTTTATGGTTATTTTTCTAGATATGCCCATCTTTTTTCCGAAATCCCATAATCTGGGTATATCGTTGGGTATAATGAGCGGTTCTTTATTCTCAATCTTTAAGAGAAAGTCAACAATTTCCTTGGCAATGTTCGGATTAAGAAACTCTCTTTGTGACTTTTTTATTTTGTTGAGCTTGTATGCATTACTTGAAAGCAATTCACTTACTATTGACCTTAAGTCTCTCAACTCCTTGCAAACAACCCCAAGATTATGTTTTAAAAGGTATCCGGGATTGCCTTCCTCCTGACCTGGAAGATTTCCTGTTATAATAAGAGGAACATTGCATGCTACCGCCTCCATCATAACGTTGGGGCTGCCCCTGGTCACAGCTATATCTGAGGACAGCATCAAATCCTGGATATTTTCAGAAAAACCGAATACCTCGACCCTGTCACCGAATCTTTCATATAAATTTTTTTCAAGCCTTCTTTTGAGAATTTTATTACGTCCTGCAACAATCTTAACATGGCAGTCGAAGTTTTTCAGAAGTATTTTAGCTACTCTGCTCATATTTCCTGACCCTTCTCCACCACTCATAATAAGGCATTCCAAAGGTCTGTTGCCGGTATACTGAGCATTTGCTTTGTTTTCCTTCGATGTATCGTTTAAGTGCTGAATGAATTTCTGCCTTACAGGAAATCCGATCACTATAAGCTTCGATTCTGATACTCCGAATTCGAGGCATTTATATTTTGATTCCTTTGTAGGACATATAATATAATCAACTCTGGGATCAGCCCAAAGAGGGCTTATACTGACAAGATCTGCAATCAGGGTTACAAAGGGTATTTTAATACCGTAATCTTCAAGAATATTAAGAAGAGAACCGTTAAAATTCGGATGTACCGAGAGAATTAAATCAGGTTTTATGCGTTTTAAGAGTTCTATAAAATTATCACGGGTTGTTAATTCAATGAAATCGTTCACAAGAGATGGTTTCCTTAAGGACAATTCCCATCCCATTTTCCATAATTCCTTGGCATTTCTTGTAACGGGACCATATAACTTGCCGATTCTAAGTCCCATATTTCCTGAGAGGGTAAACCCATCCACAACATGCAATTTTACGTCAGGATGTAATGAGAATTTCTCCGATAGTGATTCTGTGATGCTTTTATGGCCATGCCCTGTAAAGTCTGAAGATATAATCAATATATTTTTTATCATATTACCTCCTTGGAAGGGTACTTGGTCTATTGTTATTTTTAGTAGAACAAGATATATTATATAACTTAATATTTACAATTAAAAGTCAATAATGAATAAAATATAAAATTTGTTTTGATGCAGCCCGTATATCGTTTTTGCTATGCGGTATAAACCTTGCACAACTGTCATATATTTATAACATCGCCTTAGATTGTACTGTTTTTAACTCTGATACCAGGATGTGATTGGATTGATAATTAAAACAACCTTAAAGACAACCCTAAAAAGAACACTGATAATTATCATTTGTGTTTTATTTGTTATTTTACCCTGCGAACTGGTTTTTACAGATGAACTTGCCGAAGATGAGCCGATTGTTGAAATATTTACCAGGAGTAGTGCCGAGAGTACAGCAGCAACTCCTAAAATTGAAGCAGGTGCCGCAGTAGTTATGGATATGAAGAGTGGTAGAATTTTGTACAATAAAAACGCATATGCAAGAAAATCAATAGCTAGTACTACCAAGATAATGACTGCCATTATAGCAATTGAAAACGGAAACCTTGAGGACAAGGTCAAGGTTAGCAAAAGGGCTGCAAGCATATGGGGGTCTACCATAAAATTAAGGGCAGGAGAAGAGCTTTCATTAAGGGAGCTTCTATATGGTGTAATGCTGAAGTCTGGAAATGATGCTGCTATAGCCGTTGCAGAGCATATTGGAGGGACTGTGGAAAATTTCGTATCTATGATGAACGAAAAGGCAAAACAACTAGGCTTAAAAAACACAGCCTTTGTAACACCTCATGGACTTGACGAAGAGGGACACTATTCTACGGCTGCAGAGCTTGCTGAAATTACCAGGTATGCACTGAAAAATCCTGTTTTTTCAAAGATTGTGGGGACCCAGAGCATGGCTATAAAAGACAGAAGCCTTAATACTACAAATGAAATGCTTAGCCTGTACAAAGGTGCTGACGGCGTCAAAACAGGCTACACCGGAAAAGCCGGAAGATGCCTTGTTACTTCTGCCACCCGAAATAATTTCAGAATTATTTCGGTGGTGCTCAATTGTTCAAGCAGGGCAACAAGGGCACAAAGCAGTAAGGCAATACTGGATTACTGTTTCGATAATTATAAACCCTTCAGGATAATTGAAAAAGACCAGGAAATAGCAAAGATAGAGGTTAAGAAAGGCATAAAAAGGTATGTACGTGTAGCAGCTATGGAGGAATTGGAAATGCCTTTGACGCTTGAAGAAAGGGAAAACCTTGTTAAGGAAATAGAGGTGTTTGATGTTTTGAATGCACCTGTATACAAAGATATTGAGACAGGCTGTATTAAATTCAGTGTTGACGGGAAGGTAATCGCCCAAACGGCTGTAAAAACAAGTGAAGATATACCGGTTAAAGGTTTTACGGACTACTGGAGCGAGATAATAAATATATGGTACAGATTGATGAAGACTAACAGTTGATTTATAATAATAGATACATTAAAATTATCTTTTTTTTGAAAGATACCGGAAGGACGTACAAATGAAAACGTTATTAATTGCAATAAATTCAAGATATATACATTCTTCGCTTGCACCCTGGTATTTAAAAGCAAGCTGCGGTGACAGCTTTGGAGAAATAAAAGTTGTAGAATATACCATAAATGATTATACCGATTCTGTATTAAGAAAAATATACGAAGAAAAATGCGATGTTGCTGCCTTTTCATGCTATATATGGAATTTTGACGAGGTTATCAAGGTAGTTGATAACTTAAAAAAAGTTTCACCTGGTATAAGAATAGTTTTAGGTGGCCCGGAAGTTTCCTTCGATCCCTTCGATATACTTAACAAGTATAAAAGTGTTGATTTTGTTTTGTCAGGAGAAGGCGAAGAGTCCTTCAGGCTTTTACTTAAGTCTTTCCAGGACCCTTATGTTGAATTAAAGGATATTGGCGGGCTATGCTACAGAGAAAAAGGACAGGTAACGGGTAATGCATCCTTGGCGCTAATCGGCGATCTGAATTCAATTCCTTCTCCTTATACAGAAGATATGCTGAAATTTTCAAAAGGTAAAATTATATATTACGAATCCTCAAGAGGGTGTCCTTTTTCGTGCTCCTATTGCATTTCTTCAACCTATAACGGCGTCAGATATTTTTCAATAGACAGGGTGAAGGAAGAACTTTTACGCATAATTAATGCAGGAACAGCTCTGGTCAAGTTCGTTGACAGAACCTTTAATTGCAGCAAGGAAAGAGCGAAGGAAATTTTAAGGTTTGTTATAGATAATTCCAAAGAAACCAGGTTCCACTTTGAAGCGGCAGCAGACCTTTTTGATGAGGAAATGCTTGAAATTCTTTCAGATGCTCCCCATGGGATGATACAACTGGAAATTGGCATTCAGTCTACCAATACCTTGACACTTCAGGCGGTAAACAGAAAGACCGATCTTGAAAAGGTTTTTTATTATGTAAATAGAATAACTGAACAAAAAAACATTCATATTCATCTTGATCTGATTGCCGGCCTGCCGCACGAGGATTACAACTCTTTTAAGAAGTCCTTTGACGATGTTTACAGGCTTATGCCTCATAAGCTCCAGCTGGGCTTTTTAAAACTGCTGAAAGGCTCGGGCATTAGAAAGGACTGTAGTAAATTCGGATATGAATTCAGGGAATATCGGCCCTATGAGGTGCTTTCAAACAGCCGGATAGGCTTCGGGGAAATTATGACACTTAAAGGCATTGAAGACCTCGTCGAGCGGTATTATAATTCGGGAAGATTTAAGTTGTCTTTAAGGTTTGTCATAGATAACTGTTTTGACTCACCCTTTGAATTCTATGAGTGCCTTTACAGCTATTACCGGGAAATGGGCTGTATTGAACGCTCCATATCAAGCAGGGAGCTTTATTCCATCCTGTTGGAGTTCACTGAGAAAATGCAGCTTAAGGTCAACTCCGAACTACTAAAAGAATTATTAAAGTTTGATTTTATGATATCGGATAATACAAACAATCTGCCGGCAGGTCTTTGCAGGGATTCTGCCAAAGCCTTCAGGGAAGACTGTTTTGCCTTTTTAAAGGAGGAAGATAATATTATGTCATATCTTCCGCAATTTAAAGGTCAGCCTGCTAAAAAAATAATCAATAAAGTGCATTTTGAAAGGTTTTTGTATGACCTGACGAGTGAAAACGGATTCGAAAGGAAGAATACAATATATCTTTTCAATTATGCTACAAAGGATGAAGTAACTGGACATTA
>JAAZCB010000389.1 GCA_012513545.1 Clostridiaceae bacterium | reverse complement strand
GGTTGCTTAGCTGGTGTTATAGCTTCCCCATCTTTATCCACGAGTTACTACAAGAACGATGGTTACGGATTAGGGGATGATATTGGCGGGCAGTGGACTATTAACACAGATGTCTCACCAGACGTATTTTATGTTGAATTTTATGTTGATGAACAACTTGAATTTAACGATACGCTTGCACCGTTTAGTTGGTCTTTTAACACTAACAACTACACTTTAGGTTTACATACAATCAAAGTTACGGCGTTTAATCCTTCTGGAGAAACAGCAACTGTAACATCTGAACGTAATTTTGTAGAATATTCAACAACTAATTTTCTGATCATAATCTTTGTATTAGTAATTGTAGTGTTTGTCGTTCTGTTGGTTGTTTCTTTATTTAAAGTCAGAAAAGAGAAAATGTAATAAAAATGCTCTGTATTTAACCACCCAAACAGCCTTATGAACTAATACGGGGCAACAAGTCTTTTATACTTCCTAAACAAAGATTTATTTTCTGCCCGGTCTCTGCAAAGCAGCTTTACTTGATCCAATACAGCCAATGTGGCTTTTTCTTGTTTATCTGGTGGGTAACCATACCTTTTAAGCAGCTTCTTAACAAGCAACCCTCAGATCATAAGGGGCAATCTAAAGAATTGGAAGATAACTAGCTTTGGGCATGTAAGTGTGGGGAGAGATAACTCAAGGCTAAACAGTGAATTAAGGTGTAGTTTGAGTCGGAAAAGAGTTACTGTCTCGCTTCAGTATAACTCTTTGGAAAGAATTTTGGGGAAAAAAATTCCTGAAAAGAGCGCGCTTTCGCTATTTTACGTTCTGATGTAGCCAGCATTAATTTGTTTGGCAACATTGTGTGCATCATAGATGCCCAATATCCAAAGGATAATATACAACGGGATTCCAATCAGGAAAAACCCAAGTATAATAAAAACGACTCCAAGTACCATCATGCCTATTCCTTTGCCAATTTGTCCATTGTAAATCTGACCGAGACCTACGTAAAGAAAGGATAGAACCGCTGCAATACCCGTACTTTTTCGTTCCTGAAAATTAACTGGTGGTTGCGCATAACCATATGGTTGAGAAGGTTGCGGAGGAGGTGGGGAGCCAACTCTAACACCGCATTTTGGGCAAATTTCAGCTCTTGAGTCTATTTGACCTCCACAGTTGATACAAAACTTGGTAGGTTGATTATTTGGATTCCATTGTGCCATCAAATCACTATCTATATTATTCGTGACGATTTTCGTTTATAAGTTTTGCTATCAAACGATCATCAACCAAAGTAAGCAGCTAAGTGTGTGCTTTATTTATTTTTAGGGAGAAAAATTGCAAATCAAGTTCAAAATTAACCAAAAGCAGCATATATCTTGTCTTTAATTGGCGGAATACTTGGACTACTAGTTTCTTTAGTTCTAGTTGCATGGGGACATTAGTAGCTATTGGCATAGGTGAGTTCGGCGGATTTTACTACGGCGAACTTGTAGCTGTAATGGCGACTTACCTTGGATTCGGCATATGGTGTCTCATAACGTCTATACTCATAATCGTCTTTGCACGCAAACTAAAGGCTAATCCATTACAACATAGTAAATGGGGTGCATTAATTCTAGTCTTCTCTATCATTGGACCTGCTGGGTTATTAGCACTGATCGGTGGAATTCTAGCGCTTGTATACAAACCTATACCTTATGGGGCAAGTCCACAATATGGTCCCCAGCAACCATACTATGG
>JAAZCB010000388.1 GCA_012513545.1 Clostridiaceae bacterium | reverse complement strand
TAATACGCTGTAAAAATTGATTTGTTTATAATAATTAACATCAAGCCTTTTAAATTCATCGATATTCTCAGCAATAGTCGGAGTTGAAAGCATCATACAGCATAGTCTGGTATTACTGTTAAACGGCTTTGCCGGATCTCCATTCGGCATTGTGTGCCCAAAACCAAGCCACGTATTATATTCATGAGGAAAACGCGCCAGCATTTTCAGCCATCTTATCGGCCAATAATTCCTTTCATCCTTCAAGTCTTTTTCGGAAACAGGCCAGCTCTTAGGCAAGCAAATCATTAGTTCAGCATTCTTAAAGTCTTCAGCTCCGTCAGGTACGCTCATTCTTAAATCGCTCATACCCGTTGTGAATAAGGTATAATAATCCCTTGTTCCGTCCGGAGGAATAATATGAATATCAATATGTACAAAGTTTGAAACTATCTCGTGATAAGTATTTTTTGCTGTCCCGATATGCTTCTCAAAATGCTTTACTATTTCCTCCATGGCACTGTTACAACTGTTGGGCTTTTGATATTCTGGAGTTGTATCATACTTGTAAACCGGTTGTCCTGATTTGGTATACCTTTCAGGCTCATTTCCCATAATGCGCCAACCTCCCTGTAATATATTTTCTAAAAAAGTTTGACATTTAATCAGGTGTAAATTGTTCTGCTTGTTTTTATTATTCTTTGAAAAATAAATATTTCTCTATTGATATTATGCATAGTAAAATATAGTAAGAATTAACGCCTTATACAATCAATATCAAATAGATTATTAGAGATAAACGTCAGATAAACTTTATTACACCCTTGTATAATATACTTTTAGATAGAAAATAATTTATGGCTTATTACAGGTATGTAATCAAATCTTGTCTATTTCATCGATAAGTTCTTCTACAATCCTGTCCTGAGATATTTTTCTCACAATTTCACCTTTCTTAAAAAGCAGAGCTTCACCCTTTCCTCCTGCAATACCAATATCTGCTTCTCTTGCCTCTCCGGGACCATTTACTGCACACCCCATTAATGCCACCTTAATGTTTTTATTAATTGCCCCCAGCCTCTGTTCAACCTTTTGAGCTATATTAATAAGATCTATCTGGCATCTGCCACAAGTGGGACAGGATACAAACTCAATTCCACCTTTTTTAAGTCCAAGGGCTTTTAAGATTTCACGTCCCACTTTTACTTCTTCTGTCGGCTCCCCTGTAAGAGACACTCTTAGTGTATCTCCAATTCCCTCTGCCAATAGGCAGCCAAGACCAACAGAAGATTTTATTGTTCCAGTTTTAACCGTCCCTGCCTCAGTTACACCAATATGAAGGGGGTAACAGGTTTTTTCTGACATTAGACGATAGGCTGCAATAGTCATTGCAACACTAGATGCTTTCAGTGAAAAAACAATGTCGGAAAAGTCCAAATCTTCAAGGAGCTTTGAATGCCCAAGAGCACTTTCAACCATTGCCTCAGGGGTCACTCCGCCATACTTCTCCAAAACATTCCTCTCAAGAGACCCTGAGTTTACGCCAATCCTTATTGGTATTTGTCTTTCTTTTGCTATCTTAACAACTTTCCTTACCCTGTCAGGATCGCCTATGTTGCCGGGATTCAGCCTGATCTTGTCTGCACCGTTTTCCATGCTTGATATAGCAAGGCGGTAATCAAAATGTATATCAGCAACAAGTGGAATTTTTATTTGGCTTTTTATTGATTTTATAGCCTCTGCAGCTTCGTTGTCCAAAACAGCAACCCTGACAATTTCACAACCTTCTTCCTCTAAAGACCTGATCTGATTTACTGTAGCCGCAACGTTCCGTGTATCGGTATTTGTCATGGATTGTACTGTAATCGCTGCATCACCACCGATAAATATATTACCGACTCTTACTTTTCTTGTTTCTTTTCTCATAATAAAATCATTATTCATATAAAACCCTCATTTTAACCCGCTATTCTTTCAACAAGTTTGAATATATCATTTGATGTAATAAAAATTGCAAGTCCTATCAATAGAAAAAAGCCGATTGTCATAATTACCGCTTCTTTCTCAATCGGTATGGGCTTCCTTCTTACTGCTTCCACTAATATAAGCACTAGCTTGCTTCCATCAAGAGCAGGGAAAGGTATAAGATTTGTTGCTCCTACTGCTATACTTATGAACGCAGTAATACTGAGAAGATTTAGTATGGCATCCATTATATTGGGACTCTGCTGGACAACATCATTCATTGAAGTCACTATACCGACAGGTCCGGACATCTGGAAAATATTTAATTTACCCTGAAATAGCCATGCCAGAGTATATGGCACCATTCTGGCATTTGAATAGGTGAATAGTGCTGCCTGTTTGATTGTCTCAAAAATATCGCCGCGTTCATACTCAAAGGCAACCCCAATGTCATAACTCGGTTCTGTAGCTTTCATTGGAAGTGCATTTATTACCTTCGCTGCTCCGTCCCTTATTACTGTTATTTCAATCGGGTTCTCCTTATTCTCCTGGATAAAGGAGGAAATCTCCTTAAAGGCATTAACCTCTACGTCATTTAGCTTTACAATTTCGTCTCCAGCCTGCATTCCTGCCTTTTCAGCTGGTGAATCAGGTGATACCGAGCCTACAATATTTGTCTTAACCGGATCATCTTTCGGAGAGAATCCCAGAAAGTATTGTTTAATCTCAGGTGTTATATGGAGTACCTCCTTAATTCCCTGTCTTTTTACTGTGATTTCAGTTGGCTCACCTTTGGATATATATAAAAACTGAAAAATATCAAGGCGTTGGTAAACCGGAATATTACCATAGCTGACAATTTGATCACCTTTTCTTATCCCGGCTTTATATGCCGCAGAATCGTCACGAACCTCATCAATGGTGGTATTAAGAAAACCGACTGAGAAAAAGTAAATTGTTAT
>JAAZCB010000387.1 GCA_012513545.1 Clostridiaceae bacterium | reverse complement strand
AGTCCCGGGATAATTCACTACAAGGTTCTCTGGTGCATGTATAGCGATAAGACAAGAAGCAGTCAAACCATTTTCTGTTGATGCCGTTATTGTAACAGTTCCTTCGGAAGATGCCATTACCAATCCATCTGCATTTACAGCAGCTATAGCTGTATCACTGCTCTGCCATTCAATATCTGTTTGTGCATCTACCGGGGTCAAAATCGGACTTAGCTCTAAAATATCTGCAACATCCATTATTGCAGCTTCAGTGTCAAGCTCAATTGCTGTAGCTCGTTTAGGCTTTGTAGAATCGGTGCCTGAATTAGAAGAACCAGTCTTTGCTTTAGTTGGAATTGGTATTGAAGGCGACACTTGTGGCTCATCTTTTGTATCAACCATAGCTAAAACAGTATCACCCGGTTGCGCCAATTTTCCATTGACTAAAGCTCCTGTTACACCTTCTGCCACTGCTACTGTTGCCATAGGAGCAGAAATAACAGCTCCATTTGACAAAACAGAAATATGTCCTACCTCTGCACTATCACCCTCCACTTTAACAGCAACACCGCCATCTCTGCGGTTTACAATAATTTTTGGAATTACGCTTGAATTTTTTATAATAATCGAGTTAGTTCCGCCTCCACGGACAATCAGTGCTCCTTCAACTTTTACGCTGTCAAAAACAACTTCTCCATCTCCAACTCCCTCGGATACAATAATATCTCCCGAAATGTTCATATCCTTTAGTACGCTTCCGCTTGAGGCTACAATCGTTACTCCTTCAACATTACCTGTGTATGTACCTTCCTTCTGATATAACGCCTTTATTACATTATCAAGGATTGCAACCGCAGCAGCTCTTGTAATATTGTCACGAGGAGCAAATCGATTTCCGCCAACCCCTGAAATATATCCTAAATGTGCCATAGAATTAACATAACCTAAAGCCCACGAGCCTATCTCGTTGACATCTACAAAGCCCGATGTCTTTTCATAATTTTCCGGTATGCCCAGAGCCTTACAAATCAACACCACAGCCTCCTGGCGTGAGATGTTGTCTTTAGGTCTAACCTTATTGTCGCTTCCAATCATAATACCAGCCGAATTTACTTTCAAAATGGGATCTGTGTACCAGTTCTCATCAAGATCTGAAAAAGTATTAACCGCCTTTACACCAAATCTCATGATTTTATCCAATATAGCTGCCATTTCACCTCTTGTAATAGGTGCATCCGGACGAAACAGTCCACTGTCTCCTGTCACAACACCATAGGCGCTCCAGCGATCAATTGCTTTAGCTCCCCAGTGCCCAACGGTGTCAGAATAATTTGTTGATGCATCCACCGAAAATTGAAATGTGCTCAAAATAATTAGCATTACAAGTACATAGGCAACACCTCTAAATCTGCTCACAAAAATCCGCCTCCCTTATGTTAACTAGAATTTCAAATTTTTGAATACACAGTAATATATCGGTTAGGTTTTGCTACAACTTTATTAATAAATTAGTTATAGCAAGCACTATGAATTGCAAGTCTGGTTTATTTCGATTGACAAGAAATACTGCAGCCGACAGGTGAAACACCTTTTGCGGAAGGCAAGTGAGAAACGGTCTATTTATACTTTATTCTGAGCGAATAATAAACACACCAAATTTTCTGCCGGGGTCATCAGCACCTGTTATGGCATTTGGGTACCCATTGGGCTGGACAGGATTTTTTGTTCCCATTGGCACCTGAATGGTTCCTCCGGAATATACCCCACTCTCTACAGGTTCGCCCCAGAGGTCATAGACACTGTAAATTTCAAATCGTTTTCCAACACTAAGAAAACTATCCAGCGCAACATTAACACGATTCAGATCTTCCCAGTTGTAGATGATAAGATCTATTCTGTTCGGATCATATTCATTTTCATGCAGGACTATCTTGTTATTATCAGGCAACTCACCGGAATATTCATTGTCCGGAAACTCTATTTCCGATACATGAATAGGGTCTCCGTAGAATTGGTTTTCTATCACTTCAGCACCTTTCCAGCGGCCCTGGACATATATATTGCCTACAAAATAGTTGTTTTTCAGTTCTATAAATTCATTTTCAACCGTAGACCCCCAACCAAGTCTAACACTCCTGGAATATACCGATGGACTCCAGGAGTAATTTTCGATTACTCTCGTACGATCAACAGGTGTCGCACCTCCTATAAGCATACCATCAGAGGTTCCCTCCAAACTACTGCCCTCAATCGAAGCCCCTGCTCTAAACCAGACATTTCTTTCAAAATCAAAGCCCTTTATTGAGCCACTTTCAGTATAGGCATGGATGCCAAAGCCATACCCAAAAAAGAGAATGTTATTCGCAATTCTTTTGGTTCCGTCTTGATTCTGTATATATATTCCATGTCCTCTGCCCCGTCCATAAGATTCGCTGTAAAAGCCGTTGTTGTAGATTATATTTCCATAGAGCTCATTATTGATAGCAGAAGCTGAAGAGAATATGCCCTGTGCAGTGTCATGTATAATGCAATTTATGATTTTTATATTTTGTCCATTTATTTCCAATCCCGTTGTCATTGTGTTTCTATTAGTACTGCTTGCAGTTATTTCCAGGTTTCTGAATTCTACCCACCTGCTTTGATTAATAAATAAAGCATGTTCTTGTTCTCCTTCTTTGTAGATACCCTCGATAATTACTCTTTTGCCGGGTTCTCCTGCAAATATTACAGGAGAATTTAATCCTCCCCTGACATTACTTACAAACCTTCCGGAATACTTTCCTTCTTTTAGTATTACCAGATCCCCGGGATTAGCCGGACTATCCGAGTTCAGTACCGTCTGCAGATCCAGTGGGTCCTCATATGTTCCCTCTGCACGAGAACTGCCTGTTGGTGAAACATAAAGATCCGCCTCGACAGGTCTTTCAGGAATAACTGTTGGTGTTGGTATTGGAGTCGGTGTGGCTGTCGGCCTTTGGGTTTGGGTTGGGGTTGGCGTAACAGTCGTCCTCTTGGTTGAGGTCGGTTTAGCAGTTGTTCCTTTTGTTGGGGTCGGAGTAGCAGACAGACTCTTGGTTGAGGTTGGTGCAGCAGTTAGTCTTAGCGTTGGGGATGGAACTGCTGTCGGACCATGGGTTGGGGTTGGTGCAGCAGTTGGTCCTTTGGTTGGAGTCGGCGCTGCGGTCAGACCCTCGGTTGGGGTTGGTGCAGCAGTTGGTCCTTTGGTTGGAATCGGCGCTGCTGTCGGATCCTGAGCTGGGGCTGACCCTGTCGTCGGTGCAGAATTGCTCGTTGGCTTCGGTGCAGATCCCGGTTCAAGGGTTGGCGCTGGGGTCGGCTGGCCCTGAGTACTTCCCTGGCTTGAATGATATGAAATAGCTTGTCCACCCTCTGCAATGGTCACTTGCTTTGGTTCTTGATCCATTTTGACTCCGCTAGAAGCGATCATGGCATGCTTGATGCTGTTCCCTCCGGTAACCTCAGCTTCGGTATACAGGCTCAGGCTTTCAATAACCGTACCGTCCGCTGCCGAAAGCTTTATTCCAGCTGCTTTTTTGTTCACAACCAAATTCGCTATCATACCTGTTTCAAGTATCACATTCGCCTGAGGTACTTCCACGGTTATTTCGCCAAAATCACCCTTTAAAACAGCTTCTTTCCCAGCAATTGTTCCGGCTAAACGGATGCTCTTAAAGCCCACACCCACCAAATCCTGCTCTACCAGGATGATATTTCCGTATGCTGTCACAGTACCTACCTCGGTGAGGCCTTCGACCATTATTGTTGTTTCCCCTTTCTCACCTGAAACTAAAACATCCTGCTCTATATGCGTATCGGACAGGAGGGTTTTCGTGTCTCCTCCTCCTGCGATAATGGTTCTTCCCTTTACCTCTACTCCTATAAGCTGCATTGTACTGCTTCCAAGACCCTCAGTCAGGTATAAATCTCCCGCGATGTATGTATCCTTCAGGGTTACATCCGGTGACGATATCACAATGTTCCCGGTAACCCTTCTGGTATAGGTTCCTTTTGTATTTATCAGCTCACCCATAACATTGTCGATCATTTTCACCGCTTCACTTCGATTGAGGTTGTCCTTCGGTGCGAACAGGTTACCGGGTCGTCCGGACACATAACCCCGCTTGGTCATGGTGCCCACCGAGTCCAGTGCCCATTCTGCGATCTGAGCTACATCCGAATATTTCAACCCGGCATCGTGGTGCTCCCCTGCCAGTGAAAATGCCCGTGTTAATATCACCGCCGCTTCTTGCCGGTTGATCACTGCTTCCGGGTTCATATTTCCATTATTATCACCGCCGATAATCCCTGCCTGGTAAGCCTTCGCAATCTCATTGGCGTACCACGCCCCTGCTTTCACATCCGGAAAGCTTTTCTCCGATGTTTTTTCATAGCCGAATATACGGTTTAAAAGGGTTACAAATTCGGCCCGGGTAATGCTGTAATTCGGGCCAAACTGCCCGTCACCATACCCCTTTACCAGACCTTGGTTTACCCATTTACGAATCACTTCTTCAGCCCAATGAGCTTTGATATCCATCAATTCCTCCTGACTTGATGCAGAAGAAGCTGCTGATGGCAATGCAAACAATGCACACAGGATGCATATGCCAAATAGCACAAAGAAAACGCGCACCGCCTTATTTTTTGCTCCTTGAACCAAAAATCGCATAAGAACACACCTCCAAAAACATTTGATTACCATTCCAATTTTGATAGTAATGCTTAGAAAAAGTCTTAATTTTGCAGTAATGGTTTGCAGTGTTTGCAAGCAATCGCTCCTGTTACTATAAACCCACAACTATGGGTAAAAACGATAAGGAATATGGTTGCAACCAACAATAATGCAGTCATATAATTAAAAAACTATAGGAAGTTACCATGTATGTAACACCCCACAGTCTCTAAGATTCGATATTTTAACTGATTAATTTATTTTTAAGTCCCTATATACACCATCCCGAAATTTCTTGTTTATTTTTTAAATTAATGTGCCTCAAAAAGTAGATATTTTTTCATACCTCGAGGTTCGTAACCTGAAATAGCAGTGAAGGCTGCCGCTTATTGGAATGAAGAATACTCTCCTATTACTCTAAAGCATATCATCTACATTGTTTTTATCTATCACACCAAAACGTGTCCAAATATTTTTATTTTCAGGTTTTTTCCCGGTGACAAGTATATTGTAGAAATGAATGATAGGGTCATGTCCCTGACAGAACGGATCATGCATTATTGATGCACATATAATCCCTTTTTTAATGTATTGAGCAATTTCATAATTAATGCCAAAACACAAAATAAAAACTTTTCCTGCAAGGCCTAACTCTTCAATAGCTTTTGCAACAGCAAGCAATCCATCTCCATGAAAAATCACCCCACGTATATTAGGCTTTTGCCTGAGCAGCTCTTTTATAGTTTTGTATGAAAGGTCATAATTATCGCCGCATTTATAATTTGCCACAACTTTCATACCTCTGAATTTTTT
>JAAZCB010000386.1 GCA_012513545.1 Clostridiaceae bacterium | reverse complement strand
TATTGTGGACGAGCAACCCGCTTTTGCCTACAAAGTATGTATGATAATCTTCGACATTGAGGTTGTAAATCCTCTCAGGCTCGTTAAGTTTTTCAAGCTCAGTAGAATAAACTTCCCTTAGCCTACCAGAAGAATCAACGATTTTATCTCCTGCTTTGATATTATCTGCTGCCTTCCACCAACCATCATCCGTGAAAAACAAGTGGGACGGAGTTGTACGTATTTCTTCCCCTTCAACGTTTAAACGTATGAATGTATCTGTGCTCTTTATATAAACCTGCTTAACTTTTTTATAGCTTTCTTCTCCGGTATTAATGTCTTTAGAGAGAATATATTCACCTTCCTGGATTTCATCAATCCTTTTAGAGCCTGATTTGGTAAGAACCATCGTGTTACCTGCAAAACATCCGTCTTCCAGGCATTTTAATGCCATTTCAGCAGCATCATCGGTCATACCGGATTCAATAAGCTCTGATTTTAGCTGGCTTCTACTAAGGATGAATTCTTGTCCAGTTATATTATCAACTAATATTAAATCATCTGAGTTTCTAAAAACAGATCTGATTCTCTCAAATATCCTTTCAATGCCTTCCTTGAGAAGAGTCTTCAACTTAGTGACAAACTCAGCCGCAGCCATAACTCCTCTTGCAACATCATCAATTAAAGATTCGCCTTTGCCAAGTTTTGCAGCTAATTGAGCTAATTTTCCTACTTTCGCACTTTCTTTTAACATATTTAAAGCTACTTTGCAGCCTTTGTCTCCTAAAATAGCGATGAGGATTGTACCTACTAATTTTCCTATGGTTCGTGCTCTATCATCATTTGTTCCACCGTAAAAGTCAGATATTGACTTATTTAGCATATCCCAAATTGATTTAAATAGCAACTTTTGTTCATCACTTCCGGGCACTAAAGCCTTACCTAAGAATTTTATACCTTCAATTAATTGACCCGGATTTGTAATCATGTTCCATAAATCCCTGACTGCATCCTTTAATGCTTCCCATAATCCTTGTACGAAGTTCCAGGCCATTGAACCGAGAGTTGATTTGTCTGCCTCAAAAACAGGTACTCCTACGATAATGTAGCTGTTACCGTTTTCATCTTTCCTTACATAGGTGTCCTTTCCGTAGCCAGATATCTCTGCCATTTTTAAAACATCCACCATGGCAGAATAATTGCTGCCATTTTTGGCTGGATAGTAGTAAAGATTTTCTTTTGTACCATTTGTGTAAGTAACCTGTATCAACCCGTTTGCATATTCTCCATAAGCATTTATTCTTCTTGAATTATAATCTACAACAGCTCCGCTTGGAAATGTCCATCTTATATTACCGCTAGTATCCAATGGACCGGGAATGGCACCGATTTTTAGAGCAAAATCTTCAAAATTTGTATAAGCTACTCCTGATAGCATTGTAGACAAGCTACTCCTGTCTCCAATTATTACTTCAACATTTGCTCCGTTTGCTGGCAAATTAGTCTCTTTTTCTATTGATTCATATTTTTCTGCTTCTATTTTCAAGGCATTAAGAGTGTTTCTGTCAAGTAAGCCTGTTTCCGATACTTTGTACAGATGCCCATATAAATAAGCTGAATCTTTTGAGCCCGAATTGTTTTTGAGCCATTCTTCAGCACACCATTTCTGGAATTCCCGAATTGAGTTCGAGGTATACTGACCCCATAATCCGTCCGCGCCCTTTGGACCTAAATCAATAACTGAGGCTAATGCAGGACAATTTTTCTTCAGGCTCAACAAATATAATTGAGCCTGTTCTAAAGTAGAACTTTTTGAGCCGGGAACTATAACATCCAACGTTACTGTTTCTGATTTATCCAGAGTTGAACCTTTTATTGTGTCATGGGCATTACGACCAGCCAAAAATATACTATAAACTCCGCTCTGGCTTACAGGATAATCATAATCATACTTGTATACGGTATCTTTCAAGCCGGAGTTGTTTTGCAGATTCTTAAGAGTTTCCTTGCCCTTTGAACTGCCTACAAACAGACCTATGTGATGGCAGTTTGTTCCCTCACCTTTAATATTGAGTACTTTGCTGCCGTCATCCCGAGTAACTGCCACATAAATCTCATTGTTTTTAAGGTTCGTCAAATTTACATAAGGTGTTTCAGACAGAAACTTCTCTGCAGTAAGTACTGTTGAATCAGGCGAGAGCAGATACCTTTTTAACAGGGTATAATCTGTAGAATTAATTCTACCGTCTGCATTAAGGTCCGCAACATAACTGCCGTCGGTTACAGGAAACTTATCGATTGTACCAAGAATGTACCGTTTTAGTATTGCATAATCAGTGGAATTAATTTTGCCGTCTGCATTCAGATCTCCGTACCTGCCTGAACTTTTTGTAACAGGTGTTTCTACTTCAACGGTTTTTTCCATTTGTACTCCATCTTCGATCCATCTCATGCATATTGTATAATTTGTTCCGGATGTCAGTCCTTTTATTAATTGTGTTGTGCCGTTTTTAATTCCACTTCCTATTTCGGTCCATGACTGTCCTGATGTATTTTTTACAAGCAGTGTATTGCTGCTATCTCCGTCTACTGGAAATGTAGCCCTTACTTCTATTTCATTATCAAGTACATTTACAACTTCCAATTGCGGCAATTTCTTTACTGTTATTATTACAGGATTCAGTGTTTCTGTGAAAGTTGAATTGATTACGTCTTCGCTGGCATTTCTTGCTGCTGCATAAATTTTGTATACGCCTGCTGTATCAAGTATGGTATTTATTGACGCACTGTTTCCTGCTGTTCTTTTTTGATAAACGGTATTTCCGTTTTCATCTACTATCCTTACAAATATATGATGGGCATTAGGACATGTTGCAAGTATGGTTAACGTTTCGGACTCGTATAAAGAATTCCTTGCAACAGAAAGATTTAAATCACCAAGAACAGGCAAAACACCGGTTTCTTTTTGAATAACACTGTCTATAGCAGAAGGATCCGCATATAAATCAACACCTTCAATTAGGTAAAGTGATTCGTACTCATAAGTTTTTTTACCGAACATCCCCGGGAAAACCAATTCTTTATCAAGGTAATAGAAGGGATAGTATCCTCCTGTAAATAACCCGACGTTGTCATTGATTCCTTTCTTTTGGACTATTTCCGGAATGTTGTATTTGCTGTTAATGTATTCTTCTACCTTTACTGCCTTTGAGTTGCAGTCGGGACAGCCTGATATAAAGCCTGTGTATTCGCCGGTATCATGCCAGTTCAGACTGATATCATGTTCAATGTTGCAACCTTCATTGTATTTTTCTATTAATACTTTTTTATGCCCAAGACCTTCTTCATGTTCACCATAGGATTCCACCCAATGTGTTATCAAGTATTCGGGAGCAATCTTTTTTAGCTCAGTATACAATTCATATGCTTTTGCGTAGGAGTAGATATCACCTTCTTGTGAAGCTGAATCCTTAATGTTTATGGTATTTATATTAAGCTCCTGCCCTTTTATCTTGAATAAACCATTGGAGTATTCTATCGATTCCTGGGGTATAATTGTATTTTTCTTAAGATAATTCATAATATTTGTATATCCGTTGTTGCTTTTGTAGGTTGGCAGTGAGTCATATGAACCGTATTTTCCTTCTTCCAAGGTTTCCTTCAATGCGCTGAGTATTGAAGCTTTTTCTACATAGACATCCCTATTGGCATTAAAGACAAAATGGGGTTTGATTTTGAACTTCTCTCCGTTTATTGATAAATTCAAGCTGTACTCAGTGGACATGTATTTCTTACCGTTCCATGAATAATTTTTCATATCAAGTACTGAAAAGTTGTCCCAATCGTTTTCAATATAACATTTGTCAGAAGACATACCCAGGATTTCGCTTATATATTCACTGATTAAGCTGTTTGTACATTTGATATAGTTATCCGAAGCATTTTCAGCAGGCAGGGAATCGCCAACGTATGCAAGTTTTCCGTTTTCATAATAAAACGATATGACATCGCCTATTGTTGAGGAAAGAATATTAAGGTGTCCATAAAAATCCTTATATAGCAATTGCTTATCAACAACAATGTTCCCAGAGGGATCCATCCAGACAGGCGAGTAATAGTAAAGTGCTATTCCGCTGTCAGTATACAAATACGAAGATTCCGACACATGGTATTCTTTTGTTATGGTGCCTTTGGTTGTTGTAACAGTTACAGTTGCTGTTTGGCTGCTTTCATCAAATGTATATTTACCACCGGATTCTTTCGCGAACTTTTCCAGATATGTTTCGGTAGGATCCAACCGCAGTTCAAAATGATAATAAAACTCATCAGTATTAACAACCAAACGGTCATTTTCAATTCTTACTCCATTTTCGCCAACCTTGTAAACTTTAGGGGGAATACCGCTGTCTAAAAGGCTTAAGGTATATGTTTTATTTTTTTCATCATGCTCCAGGTTCCAGGGTAAATATTCATACTCATCCAATAGCTTTTTCAAGTATGCTTCACCTGCATTAAGCCCAATATCAAAAGCAAATCTGAATTCATTGGCATTAACTACAATTTTATTATTAACAACCTTGCATTCATCAGGAGTATATATTTTAGAAATACCATTTAAAGAAACTAGTGCTCTTCCGTTTGGAAAAGCTCCATTAGGTTCAAACCATTTGCATATCGCTCCATACTGCTCTGCCAGGACAGTCAAATATTCTTCCCCCGATTCAACACTTGTACCTTCATAATGGCTATAAACCGGAGATTGTATATCACCTTTATCCTGATTGGTATACCTGCCGTAACTTTCATCACCATCGGGAATATCGTCGCTATTGACATCATCTGAAGCATCACCATCGCCTCTTAAGCCATATCCAAGCTCATTCCTTATGATGTTCTCAAGCTTGATTGCATGAGCCTCTTCATCTTCGTTAACTGATTTTAAACCTGATACGCCTCTTGCAGCATGTATTATTTCATGTACGAGCGCCATTTCACTGCCGCTGTATATTGCATTCCCGCTGATATCTTTCATTTCATTATCTTTACCGGATACTACGATTACCTGGTCTGTATTATTGCCGCCAATTGCAATTCCGCTGTTATTGCCTTCAAATTCAACCCATTCGGTATTTCCATTTTGTTC
>JAAZCB010000385.1 GCA_012513545.1 Clostridiaceae bacterium | reverse complement strand
GTAATCGGTAATCGGTAATCGGTAATCGGTAATCGGTGAGTGTTTTCGGTTGAAAATAGTAGAACTATGTACGTAAAAAGTTTCAGAGATCTTGAAGTTTACAAATTAGCCAGAGAGGTTGCTAAAGAAATCTATTTATGTACTAAAGAGTTTCCTGTTTCAGAGAAGTATTCATTAAAGGATCAAATTAGAAGATCATCCAGGTCAGTTGGAGCTCAAATAGCTGAAGCATGGGCGAAAAGAAGATATGAAATGCATTTCATATCAAAACTGACAGATGCTGATGCCGAACAGTTGGAAACACAACACTGGATTGAAGTCTCATTAGAGTGCCAATATCTTGATTCAGTCAAATCCGATGAATTAATTAAGAAATGTGAATCAATAGGTAAAATGATTTACAAAATGATTGAAAAATCTTCTACATTTTGCAAATAATACTTCTTCTTACCGAATACCGAATACTGAATACCGAACACCGAATACCGAATACCCTCAAACCACTAAAGTAAAGTATAGAAGATAAAAGCAGTAATACTACGCAACGAACTTAAGGATGATCACATTCTTTGGATAAAGGCTTGTGAAGACTTTCATGATCAGGTTGAATACAGAGTAGTCAATCTGACCGCAAACAACTGGCTGGAAGAAATACAGAAAAAGCCCTTTGATATCCTGTTTGCAAAACCCGGAGGACTTACGGCTCATTTTAAGCTGCTTTATGATGAGAGGATCTATATACTGGGAGTTGTTTTAGGTTATAAAATATTCCCTTCACCGCAAGAGATATTCATCTACGAAAATAAAAGATTCCTTGCATCCTGGCTGAAGGCAAACAATATACCTCATCCGAAGACAGATGTGTTTTATTGTTATGGAGATGCCTTGGAATACATTCGTTCAGCAGCATTTCCATTTGTTGCCAAGACAAATATCGGTGCATCAGGCAGCGGAGTGATAATAATCAAATCCATTACAGAGGCAAAAGACTATATTGACGAAACCTTCAAGGGGAGAGGGGCTCCTCAACGAACAGGTCCAAACAGAGAAAAAGGGGGATTGTTAAAAAGAGGATTCCATTATATCATCCATCCATCCGATATAGCCAAAAAAATCAATATCTATAAAACAAAAGCTGGGAACCGGCAGAAAAAATTTGTGATTTTTCAGGAGTTTATCCCTCATGATTTTGAATGGAGAGTTGTAAGAATAGGGGAGAGTTTTTTCGCGCATAAAAAACTAAAGATAGGTGAGAAGAGCAGTGGTTCTCTGATGAAGAATTATGATAATGCTCCATTAGGTCTGTTCGAATTTGTTAAGGAAATAACAGATAAACACGGATTTTACAGTCAGGCAATTGACATTTTTGAATCAGAGCAAGGGTATCTTGTCAACGAAATGCAATGCATCTTCGGGCAGAGCGATCCTTACCAGATGCTTTTCGATGGTAAACCAGGTAGATTCAGATATATTCAGAATAAATGGTTTTTTGAAGAAGGAGAATTTGCATATAATGCCTGTTATAATTTAAGATTGGAATTTATATTATCTACAGTATTAAACAACCACTAAATTTTTTTATCCGAATACCGAATACCGATAACCGATAACCGATTACTTGTTTTTAAGCGTACTACGAGATGAAGGTTCTATTTATATCTAGTGGAAGAGTAGGACGACCGGGAGATGTTGTAAAGAATCAGGGCGACTCTCTTATAAAAGCAGGTGTCGATATAGAATATTTTCTCATCAAACCCGGATTTTGGGGTTATTTGAATGCAATCAGAAAGCTGCGAAATACATTTAAAAACGGACAATATAATCTTGCTCATGCTCATTATAGTCTCTGCGGATTTGTCGCCGTGCTGGCTGGGTGTAAGCCACTGGTGGTTTCTCTTATGGGTTCTGACGTTTAT
>JAAZCB010000384.1 GCA_012513545.1 Clostridiaceae bacterium | reverse complement strand
TGGGGCTGATTCTTGATTATATGAAAAATGCCGAGAAGCATATGGGAGGAAAGAACATACAGATAAGAGCTCTCGGTAATATAGGTGCCTTAAACAGTGAGCTTCAGTCAGAGATTGCAAGAGTAACCGATATGACCAGAAAGAACACTGGTATTGTATTGAATATAGCGTGGAACTATGGAAGCAGAGATGAAATTGTAAATGCTATAAAGCAAATAGCAATAGATATTGAGAGCGGCAAGTATACGTCCGATAATATTAAGCCGGAACTTGTGTCAAACAAGCTTTATACCAGAGATATTCCCGATCCGGATATTATGATACGCCCAGGCGGTGAGTACAGAATAAGTAATTTTCTTTTGTGGCAATCAGCATATACTGAGTTCTGGTATACAGACGTTTTATGGCCGGACTTTAGAAATGAGCATATAATAGAAGCAATATCAGAGTTTCAGAGACGAAACAGACGGTTTGGAGGAGTTTAGCTTTGCTGAGGATAAGAGTGGCCAGCGCTGCGGTAGGGTTAGCGCTTCTTTTTGTTGTTATGTGGGCAGGACAAATTGTACTGGGATTAGCTGTTTTTTTATTGTCGGTAATTGCCCTTGGGGAGTTTTATAAAGCGCTCGAGAATGTCGGATATAAACCGATAAAAATTATAGGATTTGCAGCATCACTGCCCGTCGTTTTTTTGAGTTTTGAAGACTTTTCTATAAATTTAGGAGACCTCATAAATATAGAAAATATGGTATTTTTCATTTTTCTTATTACGGTTATCCTGTTTTCCCTGATAGTTTTTTGGCATAACAAATATAATATTATTGATATCTGTGTAACCTTTTTAGGGATAATATACACAACCTTTATGTTTTCTTTTTTATTGCTCATAAGAAACATGGATAACGGATTTTTCCATGTGTGGTTGGTTTTTATAGCAGCATTTGCGACGGATACTTTCGCATATTTTTCAGGACGTTTTTTTGGAAAGAGGAAGCTATTGCCTGCCATAAGCCCTAAGAAAACTCTAGAGGGAGCAATTGGAGGGACATTGGGGTGTGTTCTGGTTACAATTTTGTATGGTGTATACCTTAAAAGCAGCCATTCAATAAATGAGGTTTCTTTGCTTAATTTTGCAGTTATAGGGCTTTTTTGCAGTATAATATCCCAGTTGGGTGATTGGGCTGCATCTTCAATTAAGAGATTTGCAAAAATTAAAGATTACGGCAATCTGATTCCTGGACACGGAGGTGTACTTGACAGGTTTGACAGCATACTTTTTACTGCACCTTTGGTGTATTTTTACTTCAAATTTATGATATTTTAGTTCAGTTTATGGTAAGATAAATTTAGTGGTGAAATGTTTTTGTTTATGTAAAGGAGACTTATAATGGAAAAAAGAATATCTGTGCTGGGCTCTACCGGCTCAATAGGTGTTCAGACCCTTGATGTTGCAAGAAATCTAAAAATTCCTGTTGACGGTTTATCAGCCAATAAAAATATAGAGCTGCTGGAAAAACAGGCCAGGGAGTTCAGGCCGAAAATAGTTGCAGTTAAGGAGCAGAGACTGGCGGATGTCTTAAGGTCAAATTTAAAAGGTCTTGATATTGAAGTAATAAGTGGTTTGGAAGGTCTTAAGAAGGTAGCTTCAATTGAATCTGTAGACACTGTGGTTACATCTATTGTCGGAATAGCCGGATTAATACCTACAATGGAGGCAATCAGGCGCAGAAAGAATATTGCACTGGCCAATAAGGAAACCCTTGTAACAGCAGGGAATATTGTTATGGCAGAAGCAAGAAAATCAGGGGTAAATATACTTCCTGTAGACAGTGAACATTCTGCTATTTTTCAAAGCTTAATGGGTAATAATATAGAAGATGTTTCAAAAATTATATTAACAGCCTCAGGTGGTCCATTTAGAGGTAAAAGTAAATCGGAGCTTGAAAAAGTCACCCTGGAGGAGGCTTTGAGACACCCTAACTGGAGTATGGGAAGTAAAATAACAATAGATTCTGCTACACTTATGAACAAAGGTCTTGAGGTTATAGAAGCGAAATGGCTGTTTGATATTATGCTTGACAGGATTGAGGTTTTAGTTCATCCTCAGAGCATAATTCATTCCATGGTTGAATATAATGACGGCTCAATAATTGCCCAGTTGGGTTCACCTGATATGAGGATACCGATACAGTTTGCTCTTACATATCCAGACAGAAAGCCCAACCAGTTTTCAAAGCTTAATCTTCTGGAAACAGGGCGGCTTACGTTTGAAATGCCTGATTTGCATACATTTCCGTGTCTGAGGCTTGCTTTTGAAGCAATAAATACAGGTGGAACAATGCCAGCAGTTTTAAACGCTGCAAACGAAGAGGCAGTTGGTTTATTTATGGAACGTAAAATAGGATTTATGGATATACCCATAATCATTGTAGAGATTATGTGCAAACATTCAATTAATTACAAACCTGAGTTGGACGATATTATAGAAGTAGATTTGTGGACAAGGGATATGATAAAAAATATGAATATTTAACAGGTGTTATATATAACTTTAATAAAAGAGTTTTTTTGAAATCATATAACCGGTTACAAAACAATGGACTATATGGTTGATGCTTGGAAAGAGCTAATATTCTAAGTGGAAATACCTTTATTCCACAAAAATATTAGTGTCATTAACAAATGTTACAAACCATAAATTGAGTAACCTTAAAAATGTGATATTCAAAGAGAATAAGGAGGTTTTTATGAGAATTCTATTGATTATACTTGCGTTTAACTTTATAATATTTATTCATGAACTTGGACACTTTTTAGTTGCAAAGCTGTCCGGGATAAAGGTTGAAGAGTTTTCGATGTTTGTAGGTCCAAAGCTTTTCAGTATAAAGCGTGGTGAAACGCAATATTCGCTAAGGCTTTTTCCCATTCTGGCTTATGTAAAAATGGAGGGTGAAGAAGAGGCGTCTGATAGCGACAGGGCTTTTTCCAAAAAGTCCGTACCTATAAGGGCTGCTGTTATTGCAGCAGGTCCATTGTCCAACCTAATTGCTGCATTTGTCTTAATAACAATTTACTTTTTCTCAGTCGGTTTTCTTAATACTACCATTGATGAGGTTCGGGACGATTCTGCAGCATATAACGCCGGAATAAGAAAAGGTGATCAAATTGTCAGCTATGG
>JAAZCB010000383.1 GCA_012513545.1 Clostridiaceae bacterium | reverse complement strand
TAAGTCTTTCAGTATTATTAATGAAGACCCTCTTATTTTCAAAACATATACCCGAATCATCCTTTATAACTTCTTCAAGCGGAATTTCATAAGGGTTTCCTTTTTCGTCAAGTATCTTTTCAAATAATTCTTCAAGACTTTTTCCCATAAACTCAGCGTCAGAAATATCAAATAACTTCTTGCCTTCATCATTAACAAAAGTAACTAAACCTTTTTCGTCTGTAGTTATTATTGCATCACCAATGCTTGTAAGAGTAATTCTTAGCCAATCATGCTGCTTTTTAAGTTCATCGTCTGTATTTGAAACCTTTTTCTTAAGTTGTCTTATGTATATCTGGAGTAGCACGAAAAAAATCAAAGCTATAATATATACAGCAATATAAGCTTTCTTTCTGGAGGCTTCATAATAATCGGAATGATCATAGAAATATTTCTGGTAAAGTTCCTCAAAAACTCCTGATTTCTTTAATCTGACAAGCCTTTTATTTATATAATTTACAAGTTTGGTATTATCCCTGCTGACACCATATGCTAACATAGTCGGATAGAGGTGCGTTTTTATTGGAGCTATATAGCCCTTCAAACCTTTTTCAATTAGATAATGATTGACAATCTCCTGATTCTCAAATAAAACATCAATTTCTCCCTCGCTTAATGCATCAATAGCCTCTCTTATATCAGGATAAGTTTTATAGTCTTTTATACCAACCTTGTTTCTTAGAATTTCTTCAGTATATTGAGCATACCCTACTCCAATACGATACTCTTTCAAATTTCTCATGTTAATTCCGGACATGCCTTTCCTAACGTATACAGCTATATAAGTATTCATTACCTGATCCGAATACAGAATATCCTTATTCCTTTCTCCTACAATTGCAAGCATTCCACAGGTATCAATCTTTCCGGTTCTCAAATTATCATAAACAACATCCCAATTATTTTTTGAGTATTTGAGTTTGTAATCATTCTCATCAAATAAATACTTATTAAGTTCTATTTCAAACCCATGGTATATGCCATTAATTTCAAACTTAATAGGAGGGTATATTTCACCCTCATACCGGATTATTTCTGGAGCGGCATAAATTTGGACAGCACTAAAGTTAAGTAGACCGAAAAAAACCACTACGAAATACAACTTCCTCCAACTGATACACATTCTGTATCCTCCAAAAAAAAGAAACTAATAACTTATTAACTAAAACTAGAGAGCTTATATATTTTGATGCGAAAAACCATAGTTCAAGAAAAGTGAAATCAATTGAATTATGAAAAATGCCCTTAACTATATTATATATATAAAGTGCAATACTTTTCAACTATAATTTATAAATATGCCCGAATTCAGAACATATGTTTGATTTCTTGATGCACTTATGTTAAAATTTATATATGCCAATCAGTCGGAGGTGGATTAAATGGAACTCCAGAAAAAGCTTGAAATACTATCAGCTGCAGCCAAGTACGATGTCTCATGTTCTTCCAGTGGCAGTGACAGGAAAAACTCAAAGGGCGGAGTTGGAAACAGCTCTATGAGCGGTATATGCCACAGCTGGTCGGAAGACGGCAGATGTATTTCTCTTCTGAAAATACTTATGACAAATTACTGTGTATATGATTGTGCCTATTGTGTTAACAGGATTTCCAATGATATCCCCAGAGCCACTTTTACACCACAGGAAGTTGCAGGACTCACCATAAATTTTTACAGACGCAATTATATCGAAGGATTATTCTTAAGCTCATCAATTGTAAAAAATCCAAACCATACAATGGAAATCCTTTTTGAGTCAGTAAGACTTTTACGTGAGGAGTACAAGTTTAATGGTTATATTCACATAAAGGCCATACCAGGGGCTGACCTGAGCCTTATTGAAGCTACCGGGAAGCTTGTCGACAGAATGAGTGTAAACATTGAGCTTCCATCTAGTCAAGGTCTCAAACTGCTGGCTCCACAAAAGGAAAGAGACTCCATAATAAAGCCTATGGGATTTATTAATAATAAAATTATCGAGAAAAAAGATGAAAGGAAATATTTCAGAAAGACACCCATGTTTGTCCCTGCAGGTCAAAGCACTCAACTTATTGTAGGAGCTACTCCCGACCATGACATAAGTATTTTGAAGCTATCTGAAAAACTCTATAACAGCTTTAATCTTAAAAGAGTTTATTACTCCGCTTATGTACCGGTTTCACAGAATCCCCTGCTTCCTGCCATAAACAAACCTCCACTGCTGAGGGAACATCGTCTGTATCAGGCTGACTGGCTTCTTCGCTTTTACGGCTTTACCGCAAACGAACTTCTAAACGAGAAGCAGCCGGATTTCGATATTGAGCTTGATCCTAAAGCAAACTGGGCTCTCCTTAATATGGAACACTTCCCGGTAGAAATAAACCGCACTGATTATGAAATGCTATTGAGAGTGCCAGGTATAGGTGTACGTTCTGCAAAAAAAATTATTATGGCAAGGAGAGTAAAATCTTTGGATTATGAAGATCTTAAAAAACTTGGTATTATATTAAAAAGAGCGCAATTCTTTATTACCTGCAAAGGAAAACTCCTGTTTGAATCAGAATTGAATGAAGTACATATAAGACAGGCATTAAAAGACAAAGGCAGCAGACATTTTAATACTCCAAGCTGGGAGCAGCTTTCCCTGTTCCCACTAATTCCCGATATGCCAACTTTTGAGGATAAAGTCATGAGTATTACAGGTGAGATATGATAGTAAATTATTATTATGACGGAAGCTTTGACGGCTTGCTTACAGCGGTATATGAGGCGTATTACCGAAAGGAATCACCTTCGGGTATATTTCCTGACAGCTTCCTGCAGCAATCCCTTTGTGAAAAACATGTATACATTCCAACGGATAACGAAAAAGCTGCCAGAGTATACAATGCCATCGACAGTAAAATTTCCAGTGATGCTTTAAATAATGTATATCACGCCTTTTCATCAGAGTTGGAGAACATAAGCACCCATATTTATGATTACTTGAAAATGGGGT
>JAAZCB010000382.1 GCA_012513545.1 Clostridiaceae bacterium | reverse complement strand
ACCTTGTCGCCCGGATTGGTAACTGTCAACATAGCTGCCATCATTGCCTCTGTGCTTCCGCAAGTTATAAGGATTTCACTGTCCGGATCAAGCCTTCTGCCCATAAAATGAGACTGCTTTTTGGCAAGAGCTTTTCTGAAATTATCCGCTCCCCATGTTATGGAATACTGGTGCGGTCCGATATGTGCTATTTCTGAAAGTCTGTCAAGAATTTCTTTTGGCGGGGCGAAATCCGGAAAGCCCTGAGACAAATTAACTGCCCCATATTGATTGGAGATTCTGGTCATTCGTCTGATAACCGAATCTGTAAAACCTGCTGTTTTTTGTGATAATTGCGGCATTATTTATTCCCCCGATCAAATTGAATACTCTAATTTTCTTTCGTCAATAAGGCGTTTTGCCTTGTGCGTTGCCCGTGGCAGTTCTCCGTCCTTTAAAACTTCGACCTCATAAGGCTTAACACCGATTCTTGTTTTTATTGCTGCTGAAACGCGAGCTGCAAGTGCCTCATCCGTTTCGCTGTTATCATGGGACTTTTCAATTTGTATTCTATATTTAGCTGTAAAATCCTTCTCAAATACCCGAATAACATATTCACCTGTTATGCCGGACAATCCACGGATGACATACTCAATATCACTTGGAAATACATTCACTCCCGAAACAATAAACATATCATCTTTTCTTCCCACAATATTGATTCTGGTATGTGTTCTGCCGCATTTGCACTTATCCTTGTTTATATAGCCTATATCACCTGTTCTGAAGCGAATCATGGGCCTTGCATGTTTCCTCAGAGTGGTCATTATTAATTCGCCGCGTTCACCCGGAGGCAGGATTTCACCTGTTTTAAGGTCCACAACCTCAACTAAAATGTGGTCCTCAGCTAAGTGTAAACCTTCCCGTTCTTCGCACATTCCTGCGCAGGCTCCGAAAATATCCGAAATTCCGAAAAAGTCGTATAGTTTAGCACCCCACAATTTTTCAATGGCCTCGCGGGTAGCCTTTATGGAACCGCCAGCTTCACCTGCAACAATGATTTTATTTATTGCAAGATCTCGAGCGGGATCAATACCGCTTTTCTTTGCAGTTTCTCCAAGATACCATGCATAGGAGGGTGTAGTCCATATTACTGTCGGTTTGAATTCCTTCAGAATAAACAGCAGGCGTTCAGAAGGAACGGTACCTGCCCATATGCAGAGGGCACCTAGGTTTTGAGCCCCGATAACATCAGGCCCGCCTACGAAAAGAGTAAAATTCAGTGCATGAACGTAGCGATCTGACTTTCTCATTCCTGCACCGTAGAAAAGGCGGCTTTCAACATCCTGCCATTCATCAAAATCCTTTTTGGTAAACGGGCTAAGCGTAGGAACCCCGGTTGAACCGCTTGATGCTGACACGAATACCACATCGTCCTCCGGAACCGAACACATTTCACCAAGAAAACTGCCTACTCCCTGGGTTTCGCGTTCAGTCAGCTTATCTACAAAGGGAAACTTTGCTATATCCGAGAGTGTCTCAATATCCTCAGGTTTAACACCGGCCTCATCAAAAGCCCGTTTGTAATAGGGCGACGTCTCATAGGTATACTTCACAATTTCTTTCAGTTCTTCAAGTTGAAGTGCTTCAAGCTCCTCTCTCGGCATTGTTTCTATTTTCTCATCCCAGTATTTTTTCTCACTCATACATTTCTCCTCCCCTATATTTTTCTTTCCTTCCAGTTGTCCCGGATTAATTGCCATTTTAAATCCCGCTGTGACACAATTTCTAAAATATCTTCCTCTGTCAGATGCCTGAACCTGCCCTGACTTTTCAAATACTCTCCTATATCAGAAAATTGTTTTGGATTATGGTTTATGTAATATGTATTGTTTTCATATTCAGCCAGATACCAAAGGCCGCTGTCTACTATGTCTTTGGCAACTTCAACGGTCTCGTCGGTCTGAGTTCCCCAGCCTGTGGGACATGGAGCAATGACATGGATGTATTTAAAGCCTTTCTTCTCAGATGCCTTTTGAACTTTAGCCATAAAATCGTTTAAATATCCTATACTCGCTGTTGCAGCATAAGAAGGCTCAGCCGCCGATACAATTTCAAATACATTTTTCTTGCGTCTTAAGTTTCCATGAATATTTTTACCTGCAGGCGTCGTGGTAGTTCTTGCGCCAAAGGGTGTCAGAGAACTCTTTTGAATGCCTGTATTCATATATGCCTCGTTGTCATAGCAGATATACAAAACATCGTCACCCCTGTCTACTGCACCAAGCAGAGCCTGTATACCAATGTCAGAAGTACCTCCGTCTCCGGCAAATCCAACCGTAATAAAATCGTCAACACCTTTAGCACGAAACCCGGCTTCAATTCCGGTCAGCATGGAGGCTGTTCCTGCAAATGTTGAAATAATCGCATTGTTTGCAAAACATAATTGAGGAAAGTTAAAACCGACTGCCGACATACATCCGGCTGGCAGCACTGCTATTGCTCTTTTTCCCAGTACTTTAAGAGCTATTCTTACCGCAAGACTTCCTCCGCACCCGGCACAAGCTTTATGTCCATAGAAAAATTCATCTTCCGGAAGTGTTCTCGCATTTAACTTATTCATCTGCATTCACCCCCAGGCCAATGAAATTTACCTTTTTACCACCCTCTATAATATGCTTGTAAGCTTCTTCTATATTTTCTTTCGTAATATCACGTCCACCGAGTCCACCAATAAAGTTATAGGATGGGACGTTCAAACCAACCTTATAAAGTGCGGAATTTACGTTGGTATAAATAGTTCCCTCATTTCCAAAGGATATATCCTTTTCAAGGACACCAACTGCCTTTACGTTTTTCAAAGCTTCTGCCACCTCGGAATTTGGAAACGGGCGTATATATCTCAAACGCAGAACTCCCGCTTTTATACCATTTGATCTGAGCAAGTCGGCTGTTTCCCTGCATAGGCCTGCAATAGTACCAAGAGTGATCATTATGTATTCGGCATCCTCACAAAGGTAGGTATCCACAAGGCCTGGATAGCTTCTCCCAAACACCTCAGCAAACCGGTTTTCAGCCTCAACAATTACATTTGCTGCATTTTGAACACCAATGTGCTCTAAATACTTAAACTCCGTGTTGTAATCGGGACCTACCGAGTAACCCAGGTTTTTCGGAGAATCCATATCGAGTTTGTTCTCTGTCTCATAAGGAGGCAAAAACTCTTCCACCAACTCTTGTGACGGTACATCAACCACTTCATATGTATGTGTCAGAACAAACCCATCGAGATTAACCATAACCGGCGTCATGACACGGCTGTCTTCAGCTATGTAAAAAGCCAGCAAGGCAAGATCAAGGCTTTCCTGTGCTGTTTCGGCATAAACCTGAATCCAACCCGAATCCAGCATCAAGATAGAATCTCGCTGGTCTCCGTAAATATTCCACGGAAGTGCAGTGGAACGGTTTGCATTCATCATCACAAGGGGAAACCTTCCGCCCGAAGCATAGGGCAAACACTCAGCCATATATAAAAGCCCCTGGGACGATGTTGCAGTAAATGCCCTTACCCCGGCTGCACTTGCTCCTATTGCACAGGATAGTGCCGAGTGCTCGGATTCCACATGAATAAACTCACTCTTCAAGGAGCCATCTTCAACCATTTCAGCAAGTCTTTCCACAACAATGGTCTGCGGTGTAATGGGGTATGCAGATATTATGTCCGGCTTTGCAAGACTTACGCCATAAGCAAAAGCTTCATTGCCGGATAAAAAATGTTTCGTCATTATCGTTCTCCCTCCATTTCAATCGCATTAAATTTACAAACCTTCACGCATATACCGCAGCCCTTGCAGAAATCATAATCTATAGCTACCTTTCCGTCTGCCTTTCCGATTACTCCGTCGGGGCAGTAAAGATAACATTCAAGACATCCCTTACACTTATTTATTTCAATTACAGGACGTTTTGTACGCCAACCCGCATTTTTGCTCACAAGATGCCCCGCCTCGAAATAAGTGCCGTTTGGTAGTTCTTTGATATGTGTGGGTTTATTAAAGGTTTTTAATGATGGCTTCATATCTCATCCCCCTTTTGCCTTATTTCAGCAGTTGAACGGAGGATGACTTTTTTATTTTTTTCAACAATCTTCTTTGGCATGTAATCCTCAACCGCTTTTAAAATTTGTTCTTCATCAATATCCTTCAATATCCCAAGCAAAGCCCCAAGCATTGCAGTATTGGTAATGGGTGCATTCAGCTCTTCTTCTGCAATTGTCAGCGCATCAAGGCTTAAGATTCGATTGTCGTTAAACTTAAGTCCGGAGTTTATAATCACCTTACCGTTTTCGTTTAAGTCGTTCACATAAGAGTTATCAAAAAGGGTATCATCTAGAATGACAACAAAATCGCATTTTTTACTTTCACTTCGATCCCTTATGGGCTTATTATCAAGCTTTGTGAAAGCTCTGACCGGAGCCCCGCGTCTTTCAGGGCCAAAGGACGGGAAAGCAAGCGCATGTCTGCTATCGTCGGAGGCATATGCTGCACCTAGCAGCTTTGCCGCTGTGAATGCACCCTGACCCCCTCTTCCGTGCCATCGCACTAAAATCATATCCAAAACCTCCATAGTCTTTCTTCTATTAATTTTTGCTACCTTTTATTCACTTTCTTTGCCGTTGAATCTCCTGTGAGCTGGATTAGTTGAACAATTACAACCAGAATCGCAACGCAGACAAACATAACTTCCGTTTCATAACGCTGGTAGCCATATCGGATTGCTAGATCACCTATGCCACCGCCCCCAACTGTTCCAGCCATCGCTGAATAACCAATAAGTGATATGGTGGTAACAGTAATTCCATTAACAAGTCCTACCAAAGCCTCAGGAATCAATATCCCGAAAATTATCTTCACAGGGTGAGCCCCACATGCGTTGGCTGCTTCAATTACCCCTTTATCAACCTCGGAGAATGCAGCTTGAGCGAGTCGGGCGTAAAAAGCAATAGCGGTTACAGTTAAAGGAACAACTACTGATTTTGCTCCTATGGTGGTTCCGACAATTGCTTTGGTGAGCGGAAGCAGAAGTACAAGCAGGATAATAAAGGGAATAGAACGAAGAATATTAACCACAACACCAAAAGTCTGATTTACAATAATATTTCTAAAAAATAATTTTGATGTTGTAAGATATAAAAACAAACCCAGGATTCCTCCAATAACCACCGATATTACCAATGAAAGTCCAACCATGTAAAGGGTTTCGAGCAATGAAGTTTTAAGTGCTTCCTGTAAATTAAAGTTCATTTGCACCCACCTCCACTCTAAGTGTTTTATTTTTGATGTAGTCAATCGCATTCTGTACGTCTTTTTGATCACCTTTTATACTGACAATCAATGTTCCGACAGGCGTATGGTTTATGTAATCAATTTTTCCGTGAAGTATACTGATATTGACATCATAGGCCTTAGTTGCTTCAGAAAGTACCGGATTTGTGGCATCTGCGCCTAAATAAGTGATTCTCAAAATACTGTCACTGCCAAACTGCTTTAACACGTACTCCGGTAAATTGAAGTTCTCAGTATGAGAAATGAGCTTTTTTGTAAAAGGATTTTGTGGATTTGAAATAATATCAATAACCCTGCCCTGCTCAACCACATATCCTGAATTCATAACTGCCATCTCGGTACAAATAGCTTTTACAACATCAATTTCATGTGTGATTATAATAATTGTAATACCGTATTTTTTATTTATATCCTCTAAAAGCTTGAGAATGGACGTTGTCGTTTCAGGATCAAGGGCACTTGTAGCCTCGTCACACAATAAAATGCTGGCATTATTGGCTAGGGCACGGGCAATGCCCACACGCTGCTTTTGACCTCCGCTTAATTTCGAAGGATATACTTCACTCTTGTCACTTAAATTAACAAGCTCTAAAAGCTCCTCAACCCTTTGCCTGATTTGTGCTTTCGGAACATTTGCAGCCTTCAGTGGGAATTCAACATTCTGCCGTACTGTTTTACTGGAAGCCAGATTAAAGTGCTGAAAAATAATTCCGATATTGCGACGGTACTTTCTAAGTTCTTCACCTTTTAGCCCGTTAATAAGCTTTCCATTTACAAACACTTTACCGGAAGTCGGACGTTCAAGGAGGTTAATGGTTCGTAGAAGAGTACTTTTTCCTGCACCGCTTGCCCCTACAAGTCCATAAATCTGGCCTTTTCCAATATTCAGGCTTACGTTATTCACTGCGTGCAATTGGCCTGTTTTTTGTGCGAAACTAACGTTTAAATTTTCAAATCGTATCATAGGTTTCATCCCAATCATCAGTTAATAAAACTTAATTGCATCGAGCCTCAATTCATTACCACCCGGCAGGTTTCTGGAAAGCGCTGAAACCATTTTCAGGGTCATCGACAATTGCTTTAAACTCATTGTTTGTTGCTGCTTCTTTATCAATAATATAGACAGTATTTTTTCCATAATTTTCAATATCCTCTCTTAATTAATTTTATTTTACAAGTAATCATATATGTATAGTATGCTTTAAGCGTAATAATAAAGAGGATACGCTCCTCTCTATTACCAACTTATATTATCTTTGCCTTGTGAAATAGCAAAGTTATATATTAGCAGTTTACGCATCCTGGAACAAAGCAGTAGATAAATATCTCTCGCCTGTATCAGGCAATAATGCCACTATAACCTTACCTTTATTTTCAGGCCTTTTTGCAATCTGTGTTGCAGCAAAAGCTGCTGCACCTGAAGATATTCCAACTAATAGGCCTTCTGTACTTGCAAGCTTTCTCGCTGTCTCAAAAGCTTCTTCATTCCTGACCTTATAAATTTCGTCTACAACTTCTCTATTAAAATTATCAGGTACAAATCCTGCACCTATTCCCTGTATTTTGTGTGCTCCTTTGGTTCCTCCCGATAAGACCGGGGAATCGAAAGGCTCAACTGCAACGATCTTTACATCAGGCTTACGCTGCTTTAACACCTCACCTACACCTGTAATTGTACCACCAGTTCCAACTCCTCCTACGAATATGTCCACCTGTCCATCCGTATCTCTCCAGATTTCTTCTGCTGTTGTTCTTCTATGAATTTCAGGGTTTGCAGGGTTTTTGAACTGTTGTGGAACGTAGGAATTAGGAGTCTGTGCTGCTATTTCGTCAGCCTTTCTTATTGCTCCCGCCATACCTTCACTTCCTGGAGTAAGAACCAATTCCGCCCCTAAGGCTTTTAGCAGGTTTCTTCTTTCTATACTGAATGTATCAGGCAGAGTAATTATTAATCTGTATCCCTTTGCAGCCGCAACAAAAGCTAATGCAATCCCGGTATTTCCGCTTGTAGGCTCAATTATAACTGTATCTTTGTTTATCAAGCCCTTTTCTTCTGCGTCCTTTATCATTGAATAGCCTATTCTATCCTTAACGCTTGATGCCGGATTAAAGTATTCAAGCTTTGCAATCAGCTTCGATTCCAATTTACTCGCCTCGTTATAATTGGATAACTCAAGTAAAGGTGTATTCCCAATAAGATCTGTAAGATTCTTTGCAATTTTTGACATTTTTATCGCCTCCACATTTTTATTCCCAAGTAAACTTATATGTTTTATTGTCTTTATTTTATTCCCTTAAAATTAGTTTGTCAATACCTTCTAATAAAAATTTTATTATTCCTATCAATTTTATATTATTTAATATCTTCTTACGGAAAAAAGCCTTCAAAAAAATAAGGGGTGCATACAGCAATCCCCTTTTCCTACTCAATTAAACTGCTTTAACACATATGTATAAATGTCTTCCAAAAGTTTAAGACCTCCATGATAACCCAAATACGAACTGCTAAGTATCAATCTTTCCTTAATTGGAACTGATACTGCAAGAAAATTGCCATTAAACTCTTCAGCCAGTTTCTTTTCAAAAATACTTCCTATACGGTTATAATTTTTGTCCAACCGTCAAATGATCCTCAAAATTTATTAAATTCCGACTGCTTCACTTCTAACTTCTCCTGTCTCTAATGCCAGTAAATAATCACCCCATTTTTTTGCCCATTCCCTGAGATCTGATATCTCCAGTGGCGTTGGAATCTTTGAATTATCATGCTCAGCAATCTTTTTGGCAAGACTTCTGTAAACGTCTGCCTGTTTTGAATTGGGGACAGCTTCAATTGTTGTCTTTCCCTGAAGCTCGCTTTGGGTAACAGTTACTGATCTCGGTACATATTCAACCACCTGGGTATTTGTCTGTTTAACAAAGTCGTTAATAATCTCCTTTGCATACGGTGCATTTATTGAGTTTGCAATAACACCACCTAAAAGTGCTCCGCCCGAGTTTGAATACTTTTGAATTCCCTTAAAGAGATTGTTTGCAGCATATATAGCCATAAAATCTGCAGAAGACACAGTAAATACATGTTCTGCGATTCCTTCACGAATAGGTACAGCAAATCCACCGCAAACAACATCACCCAATACATCATATATTACATAATCAAGGTCAAGTTCTTCAAATACCTTTTGTTGCTTAAACAACTGAACTGCTGTTATAATTCCACGTCCTGCGCAGCCAACACCAGGAGCTGGCCCACCTGCTTCAACGCAGTGTATTCCGTTGAACCCCTGGAATATAACCTCGTGAGCTTTGACAACGTTTTTTTCTCTTAATGTATCCAAAACTGTCGGTATGTACTTTCCTCCCCTTAGTGTGTTAGTTGAATCACTTTTAGGGTCGCAACCGAATTGCATAACCTTATACCCTGCCGTAGATAAGGCCGCACTTATATTTGAGGTTGTTGTCGATTTACCTATTCCGCCTTTTCCATAAATTGCTATTTGTTTTAGTTTTTTAGCCATATTGTTTCTCCTATCCATAATTTGTTATTAATTAATTATTATTTATTATCAAAGCTTTATAGCTTTTTATGCCTTATAGATATCACGCTATTCTCAAATACTTGCCTGCTTGCCTCTTAGCATTTTCAATATCACTAATAATCTTTAACTGTTCTTATATCGCTGTCTTTATTAAATGTCGCAATAAACTTATAGCTATAAGCTTCCTTTTTCAAAATAAATAAAAAAGGCCAACCTTAAGAATCTAAAAAAGATCCTAAAAAGTTAGCCTCCAGCTTTCTGGTCAACTACCATTCCTATTATTCCTATCGTTTTAATTCATTTTACGCCATATTTCCTACTATGTCAAGCAATTTAATAGGTATAAATATATGAATAATAATTGTCATACCTTTTGTATGCGAAACACTGTTATTTTAACCTACCGCTAGATATTCGCCGTTCAATATGATTTTTTCAAATGTATTAATCTGGATCACTACACTATCCTGCTTAATAACAGTCAAAGTACCATTTTGAATTCCTTCTGCACGCTTCAAAATTATAGACTCAAGTTGAATGTCTTTTTTATTGTTTGATTTCCTATTAAAATGAGCCATAAGCAAACCTCCCTTATATATTCACCAAATTATATCACCAATATGTTTTGTGGGTTTTACTTTACAATTTAATTTCTCTGGCAGAATCAGGCCCTATACCATTTGTATAATCAAGATAATTTATACTTTCCGGAACCACCTTAAATAAAGCAGTCTCCCCTAACTGACCTTTTTCAGCCCGTTCCTTAAATCTTGGGCTTTTCTCGCTTAAAATCCTGACAGCCTTATCATATTCGGTTTCACATTTTATTTCTTCAGCTTTTCCAACATACGTAACATTCTTAAAAGTAGCCAATTCCTGTCCTTCATGCTGAAATAAAAAGCTTACTGTAGGGTTAACAGCTATATTGGATACTTTTGCAGCAGCTTTGGAAGATGAAAAATACAAGTTTAATTCGTCAATGTTAAAAGACCCCATAGCCCTTAATGTTGGGACTCCTGTTGTTGACACATAGCCTAAAGTTGCAAATTTAGTGTTTCTGATATAAGTTTTTACTTTTTCCAAATCATCTGTATGTTTTGTGTTACAGCATTTGCACATATAAATATTCCCCCTGTTTTATTATTTATTTTTGAAATACTTTCTTTTTTCTTTACACTTATAAAGCCGCTGAAGAGGAAATCTCTTCAGCCAAATTTATATTTGACGCTGCTACTTTCCTCTCTTCAATCTCACCATAATGCAGAAGCTTCCATACCTTGTGTGTTGTCCATGCAAAGTCAGCTGAAGACCTTACATCTCCTGCACGCCTTGGTCTTGGAAGGTTTATATTAACTATTTCCCTGACAGCTCCAGGATTTGCCGACATGACAGCAACCCTGTCGGACAGTAATACCGCTTCCTCTATACTATGTGTTACAAAAATTATTGTCTTGTGGGTTTCCTCCCAAATCCTAAGCAACTCATCCTGCAAAATCTCTCTTGTCTGTGCATCGACAGCTGCAAAAGGCTCATCCATAAGTAATACCTCCGGATCATATGCAAGTGCTCTTGCAATAGCCACTCTTTGCTTCATACCACCTGAAAGTTCATAGGGGTATCTGTCCTCGAAGCCTTTTAATCCAACCAATTCGATAAATTTCTGGCTTATATCCTTTCTAAGTGGTTTCGGAACTCCTTTTATTTCAAGACCAAATTCAACGTTATGCCGTACAGTTCTCCAAGGGAACAAGGCATATCCTTGAAGAACGATTCCCCTGTCTAAAGCGGGCCCAGTAATTAAATTATTGTCAATATATATTTCGCCTTCATTAGGTTTGGCAAGACCTGCTATTATGTCAAGCAAAGTCGATTTACCACATCCGCTCGGGCCAACTATTGAAATAAATTCTCCTTTATCAATAGTCAGATTTACATCCTTTATTGCTGTAAATTCACTCTTTTCCTGGCTGGTATTTCTTCTAATGCTGAATATACGGCTTATGCCCTTTATTTCGATTTTACCCGTATCTTTTGATACTTTTTCAAATTTCTGCACTATGTTAGGCATGGAATCACCCTCCTATTTATATTTCATTTATTTCTTTACAATGCAATGTACTCCGGGATCTTTTCAATCGCATCCTGAGGATGAAGAACATCCCTTTTCGGTAATGGATGCAATATTCTTTACCAAATCGCTTCGCTTTGCATAGGACTTTAATGCCCTGTCAATAGAACCTCCTATTCCAAAACCTATTATTCCCTTTTCTTGAAGTGCTTTTATTGCCTTTGGTCCAATCTGCACAGCCAAAACCGTCTCCACTCCTTCAAGAAGCTTCACAGTAGCTTCCAATGACTCATGTGAGTCTTCTCCCCGTTTCTCTTTTACTGCTATTTTTCCAACTTGTGCGTAACTGCCGTCAGCATTTACTTCGTAAACACTAAATTCTGACGCCCTTCCGAAGTGCTCATTTATTGTAGTACCATCTGTCGTTGCAACTGCAACTTTAGCCATAAAACCTCTCCTTTCAATTTCACAAAATCATTAAAATCATTTCAACCTGTGTTTTTCATTCTTTTCCATCTGAACAATCTTTCCTTCTTGAATTATCAGCGTTACTGACCCATAACTTATGCTGTTCAGCAACTCAATAAGTCTTTTAATATCCACTTCAGATATAGCCTTGCTATTGATTCCACTTATTTTTTCTGACATAAATAATCCTCCATTCAATTAATTTATCTTGATATTTTAAAGTATCGCGGCATTTAATCTGATTACAAAATCAGTTTTCGGCTCATATCCTATCAATTGAATTGGAAAGGAACAGCACCCCAGCGAAAGTGATGATATAAAAAACTGTGAAGAAATTTCTGAACCGCCTTCAACACCTGATATAATGTCTTCTGTCTTCTTTTCTAAGTAAAATGCACCGGGTTCGCCTCGCAGCAAGGCATCAAAGGCAAATTGACCTACAGGTTCTGCTTTTCAAATTCTGAATTGAAATTGCTGTAACTCCGAGTTTACGAAGTTTCATGCCTGTACCTCTGTTTTCCTTCCCAAACTGAGCAGGTAAAGAACGTTCCCAAGGGCCAGCAATGTAACCAGAACACTTATAAACAGAATTGACGGAGCTGCGACAGCATGACAGCTCATCTTCGGCATACTGCAAACTCCAATCAGCAAGGTTGGAATCAAAGCTGCCAGTATTCCGACAAATATCAGGGCCAAGTTCAAACCCAATCTT
>JAAZCB010000381.1 GCA_012513545.1 Clostridiaceae bacterium | reverse complement strand
TTGATGAAGCTATCGTAAGATACATGAGAAAGAAGCATAATATTATGGTAGGGGAGAGGACTGCGGAAGAACTGAAAATTAGTATAGGAACAGTTTACCCCAGGGTACAGGAAGTAAGTATGGATATCAGAGGAAGAAACCTCATATCAGGACTTCCTAAAACTATAACGGTTACGTCTACCGAGATAATGGAGGCGCTTGAAGAGCCTATATCAAATGTTGTCGAGGTCGTGCATAGTGTTCTTGAGAGAACTCCTCCGGAGCTTGCGGCCGATATAAGCGACAGAGGTATAGTAATGACAGGCGGAGGAAGCCTTATATATGGACTTGATAAGCTTATTCAGGAGAAGACAGGTATAAATGTTATTGTTGCAGACGATGCGATATCATGTGTAGCTTTGGGTACAGGTAAGGCACTTGAAAATATAGAAGCCATTGAACAAAGTGAGTCTACTGATAATAGAACGGCATACAGATAACTTTATGCACATATAATAAACTAATTTTTAACAAGGCACGAGTAGATACTATTTTATTGTCTAATACTAATTAATTAAATGAAAACAATCAAAATTGAGTGTGGAGTATTTTTTACCAGACTCATTTTTTATTGTTTCTATAAAGAATCTCTTTTCTATTTCCGATATTCAATGTGAGATAATTGTGAGATAAATCTTAATGCTTAAAAAATCGGGAGAAAATATATGATAAGAGGTCTATATACCTCCGGATGGAGTATGCTTGCCGGAAGCAAGCAAATGGATACTATTTCAAACAACCTTGCCAATGTTAACACTAACGGGTACAAAAGGGACACTATAGTATACGAAGCTTTTCCCAATGCGTTAATAAGGCGAATAAATGACACTAGAAGCAATTTAAATCCATCAGGAAAAGTTGGGAATGTTGAACTTGGAAATGATGTTGGAGAAGTGTTCACATTTTACAGGCAGGGTCCAATGGTAAAAACTGACGGAAAACTTGATATGGCTCTTGGAGAATCCAATTCTGCATTTTTCACGGTAGCTGTACCGGATAACGAAGGAAACTTCAGGGAGCAATATACAAGAGATGGAGCCTTTGTTCTGAATGCAGAAAACTACCTTGTTACAAAGGACGGCTATCCTGTTATGGGAACCAACGGACCTGTCATTTTGCAGACGGAAGACTTTTCTGTCCTTGAGGATGGCAGGATTATAGAGGAAGGACAGGAGGTAAATAGACTCCTTATAAAAGACTTTACAGATACTTCAACTCTTAGGAAAATAGGATCAAATCTTGTTGAAATAACTGAAAATACAGAGGAAAAGGAATTCAATGGGATTGTTAAGCAGGGCTATCTGGAACAATCAAATGTCAATGCAATAAATGAAATGATTAGCATGATAACGACCATCCGGGCATATGAAGCAAATCAGAAGGTTTTGCAGGCTCAGGACGGCACACTGGAAAAGGTAGTAAATGAAGTCGGCGCTGTAAGATAGGAGGATAACGTATATGATGAGAGCACTTTGGACCGCAGGTTCAGGAATGATTGCACAGCAGCTTAATGTTGACGTTATATCAAATAATCTTTCCAATGTAAACACTACAGGTTATAAAAAGGAAAGGGTGGAGTTCAAGGATATGCTTTATGAAACTCTGAACAGAGCGTATCTACTGGAAAATGAAGGTAGGCCTGTGAACCTGCAGGTAGGTCATGGTACTGTAGCATTAGCTACTTCAAAAAGTTTTCAGACAGGAAATCTTGAAAAGACTGATAATCCTTTGGATTTTGCCATAGACGGAGAAGGTTTTTTTATGGTCAGAGGTTATAACAGGGATGTTGTATACACTCGTGACGGCAGCTTTAAAGTGAGTGTTACCGATAACGGCAATATGCTGACTACAGCGGATGGTTACGCTGTATTGGACAGCACTGGTTCTGAAATTTATTTAGACACAGATGTTTCAAAGCTGATAGCTACACCTGAGGGTGAACTTAGCTATATGGATGATACCGGGGCAATTATTCCACTAGGGCAAAGGCTGGGTGTGGTTAAATTTCCAAACAGATATGCTCTTGAAAGTATTGGGGGCAATTCCTATATAACCAATTCTGCTACCGGAGAGCCGGTGCCGGATGAGGAGATGGGCGTCAGAAGCAATATAAAACAATACTTTCTTGAATCCTCAAATGTTCAGGTTGTAGAAGAAATGGTAAAGCTTATTGTTGCTCAAAGGGCATATGAAATTAATTCCAAGGCAATCCAGTCCGCTGACGACATGCTCGGCATGGCTAACAACCTTAAAAGATAGCTTTTAGTCTTTGTTAACTCGGTTTAATACTGTGGATAAATGCAAGGGAAGGGATTATAAAAATGGATATAAGTAAAATAAACCTCAATCAGATTAATAGTTCCGCATCTTCTGCAGTTAATAAAGCGGAAAGCAAGGATTTTGAAAACCGTCTGGAAAGTGTAATGAAAAGTAAAGATGAGAAGGAATTGAAGAAGGTATGCAAAGAGTTTGAAGGTATACTTCTTGGGATAATATATAAGCAAATGAAAGCAACGGTCCCAAAGGCCGGTTTAATACCTGACGGCATAGGACGGGATATTTTTGAGGGTATGCTGGATGATAAAATAATTGAAGAAGCATCAAAAAACAGGAGCTACGGACTGGCAGATGACTTATATAAGCAGCTTTGGAGGCAGTTTTCAAAAAATGACCCATAATAGATTAACCGGTTAAGCACAGGGAGTTAATTTATTTTAAGGATGAATAAAAGTCACAACTTATAAGAATTCTATTGATTGTATTTGCAGTTATTTCCCTCATTATATTTAATGAAGGGAATTTTTTATTTTCCCTCTTTCGAACGGAGTCTTAAAAACGGGAGGATTAATTATGACTGTTGAGTGAGGCTAATCGCTCCTGCCCGCTTTAACAAGCTGCTTCAGTCTTGTGTAGATTTCAGGAGCAGCTTTTTCCAAATTCAAAGGTTCAAACTTTTTATTGGTCCACGCATGGGAAGTTTTACCTGTTGCAAGTACTTTTCTTCTTAGAACATTTAAAACTCTATATTCAAAGGTTAATTTAACACATGACAAACTTGTCAGTTCAGTTATAACTATTACTGTATAGCCTAATTTTGCAGGGCTTTTGTATTCACATCTCATATCAACAAGAGGAAAAAAAAGTCCAAGAGTGTTCAACATGCTGATAGGAATACCTGCTTTATTTAAAAAATCCAGCCTTCCCAATTCAAACCATTTTGGATATTTGGCATGATGGACAACACCATATAAATCTATTTCTGTAACCTTGACAGGAAAATATATTTCTGTAGCCATTCTGTATCGCTCCTGCCTCTCCAATAAACATTTTTGCTGCTTCGTAACATTGTCTGCATTAGCCTGTTTGCATTGACTTAATGATAAACTATTCAGGCTGCGAATACCAATAGTTCAAATATTCTATGTTTGTACAATTCAAAGTGGAAATTAACTCCTGCCAAGTGCTGTTAATTCCTTTTCAACTCCATTTAGGACGCGTTCTACATCTTTGCGTCGTATAGCGTTTTTGTAGTAACCTGTTGACAAGGTCATTACACCATTATAACTAGAGACAAGCAGCAGAAATCCAGGTGCCCTTACTGCAGGAGGCAACACATAGGCGTCTGTGACGGTAGTTTCACCGAACTTAATCAAAGCTTTTGAAATATAACCTAAATTTGATAAACCCGGCAAGCATAAGTTTCCGAACAGAACCGGAAAAGACATCGATAAAAACTCATTTATTTTGTAGGAATCCCTAAAATAAGCATTAATGTGGAAGAAGTTCATCTTTTCTATCCATTCACCACCCATTGCATTATGAAGACCTGGATATTCTTTTTTTATTTTTTCAACTTCAAGCTTTACCCTCGATAAGGTTCCGCCAAAAGCTTCAGACTTAATCCTGGGTATTCTTGTAATAAACCCTGCCGAGAAATTTCTTATTGCTTCAGTTTTATGACCCGGCAGATAACGGCGTAAATCAACTGTGGTTGAGATGTCCATTGGTACGTTGTAGGGTGGGTTGGAAATTTCGAACATAGCTCTGTAGTAGGCAGTGAGAATTAAATCATTAATAGTGGCTCCTCTTTCCTTCCCGTACCTTGATAATATATCCAGTTGCCCATAAGGGAGCCTTTTTACGGCGTATCGCGTAACGTTTGTTCCGCCATGCCATAGTGGGAATACCCACATGGTTTTAGGGGTAATCTTTTCAGGATCTAGAAGGGTCTCGGGATTATTAATGCCAAGCTCACGAAATAGTATATCCTGGTCTTTTCTTCCTGCTACCCTCTGAATCGGTATGAAAACTTCATGATTCTTTTCCAGAGTGGAATAAATGGAAGAAAGCAACTGGATATACTCTTTTACACCTGCACCGTCGGTACACATGTGATTGATTTTTAAACACAGGGTGTCATACTCTTTCGACCGTATCAGCCTTATTTTCAAGCCTGGGTCTTTATCAAGCTCCATTGGGCTTTGCAGGAAAAGCCTTATTGAATAATTTGTATTTTCAGTCTCTTCATAGCTGCAGAGCATATCTTCGTTTATATTATCTATACGTTTCCAGAAAGGTGGGTCATTTTCAACAAAGCGGCATATAAAAACAGGTTCCTGTTCAACTGACAACATAACTGACCGTACAAGCGTGTTATAGTTTAGCCTGCCTTCGAGCTTCATTATTGTTTGGATCTGGTAACTGGCAAACCCGTACTTAGCAGCATAATTGCAGATATCATGGGCATTGACCGGCAAAGTATCAGTATCGGCAAATTTCGTTTCCATATATACAACTCCACTATATTCAAATTATTGAGTTATTAGTTTAAGACTCAAATTATAAAAGCATAACAAATCTGATCATTTCAGGGTTCCTAAAGCAATCCAGTTATACTTTTGTAGTATTATATTACTTGAAAGAACATAAAAATGTTACTATTTGATGCTTATGAAACAAATTCGTTTTATGAAACGTATTTGGAAATTGCACTTCACATATTTCCGTAAAGTTGCATATCTTATTATGTAAAGTCTTTGAGTTCACTGGTATTGAATTATTAAATGGATAAAAGGAGAGCTGAATATGGATATAAAAGAAAAGCTTAATATTCTTGAAGAATTATTGGACCTTGAAAAAGATTCATTGGATACGGATACTGTATTGGATGAAATAAGTGAATGGGACTCAATAGCTGTTATATCCACAATTGCCATGTTTGACAGTCTTTTTGGAAAGGAAATTACAGCACGTGAGGTCAACGGTTTTAAAACTGTAAAGGATATAATTGACAGAATGGAATGAGGTGGAATATTTTGGCGACAGGGATAATTAAAAATGTTGAGGTTAAAGGTATAGCAAGTGCGGTACCTGAGCGCTTGGTAAAAAATACTGATTATAATGACGTGTTTGGAGAGGAAAATGTATCAAAATTTATAAATATGACAGGGGTTAAAACCAGACATGTAGCTTATGATGAGCAATGTGCCTCTGATTTGTGCTATGTTGCTGCAAAAAAGCTTATGGATAAATTGAACTGGGAGCCGTCTTCAATTGATGCTTTGATAATGATCACGCAAACACCTGACTATGCAACGCCTGCAACGGCGTGTGTATTGCAGCACCGTCTCGGGCTTAAGGAGGATTGCATTGCGTTTGATGTTAATCTTGGTTGTTCGGCCTACGTATACGGAATATGGCTGGCAGCCGCAATGATTTCAACCCAGGACCTTGAAAGGGTACTTTTGCTGGTTGGAGATACAAGCAATTTCGGAATCAATCAGAACGATAGTTCAACAGCAATGATATTTGGTGATGGAGGCTCAGCTACTGCACTGGAAAGATCGGAAGGAAAAGAAATAAAGTACTTTTTGAAGACCAAGGGAAGCGGTTATAAAGCTATAATGGTCCCTGCGGGACATGCAAGGAGCAGAGGCCGGAATCTTACCGGTGCATTCTGTGAATTGGCAATGGATGGCTCGGAGGTTTTCTCTTTTACAATTACTGATGTACCACGTACTATAAACAGTTTTATGTCGCAATATAATATTAACAGAGATGATGTAGATATGTACGTTTTCCACCAGGCTAACCTTTTTATTTTGAAGCAGCTTGTAAGGAAATTAAAGATACCAATAGAAAAGGTACCCATTTCAATTGACAGGTATGGAAATACAAGTGGAGAATCCATTCCTGTGACACTGGTAGATGCCCTTGGTGGCGATGAGTCAAACGATCGTATCAGGCTGTTCCTTTGTGGTTTTGGAGTAGGACTGTCATGGGGTGGTATTTATCTTGAAATAGACAAGTCATCCTGCCTCCCTATGATATATACAAGTGAGTATTTTACGGGAGATGACCATTAATGATTAATGCTATGGATTTAACCGGTAAATATATTCTGGTAACCGGTGCTTCAGCAGGAATAGGAAAAGAGATTTCTATTTATCTTAGTAAACTTGGTGCAAACATTATTTTAGTGGCGAGAAATGAAAAAAATCTGATCGAAACCTATAATGCACTTGAACCTGGCAACCACATCTTCTACCCTTTGGACCTTAACCAACTGTACCAGATAGAAAGCATGCTAGACAAGGTTTGCAGCGAAGGCATTAGATTGAACGGATTGGTACATTCGGCCGGGATATCAATGACTATGCCTTTGCAGCACTTGAAAATTGAGGATGTAAAGAATATTATGTCTACCAATGTTTATTCTTTTCTTGAGCTGGTAAAACACTTTTCAAAAAGAAAATATAACGACAATGGGGGCAGTATTGTTGCAATATCGTCAATATCCAGCAGGGTAGGGGCAAAGGGGCTGACTGCATACTGTGCGAGTAAAGGAGCATTGGAAAGTGCTATAAGATCAATTGCTCTTGAGCTTGCACCAAAAAAAATAAGAATTAATGCTATTGCACCTGGTATGATAAAAACCCAGATTTATGACGGGCTAAAGGAGCTTGTTGGTAAAACGGATATTGAAAGCGAGCTTTTAAAGAGACAGATTATGGGGATTGGTAAACCCGAGGATGTTGCATATGCAGCTGCTTTCCTACTTAGCGATGTTTCAGGATTTATAACGGGCACATCAATGATAGTAGATGGTGGTTACCTGGCACATTAATATGGCGACTTATGCTTTTATCTAAATAACCTGAATTGGTATGTAAAATTCCAATCCAGGTTATTCAGATAATTCATGCTATATATTAACTTCTTCCAGCATAAATCGAATAGCATTAGCAGGTACAATTTTTAAGGATTTCGTCTTTTACTTTATTTATTAGCTTTATGGAATCTTCATGTTCTATAGTACCATCATAAAAGGCTGTTGAAAGTGTCAGTGTATCATTGTAAGTGTTCGCCAGCAGAAGAAAGCCCGGCGCATGTACAGTATGAGGAACCATATAGGCATCAACAGCAGTGACCTCTCCGAATTTTAACAAGCCTTCTGAAAGATTACCTACATTCGACAATACCGGTGCACATTTGTCATTGCATTGACAAGCCCATTGTGATACCGAATTGTAATAGGAAAGTACCTCAGGAAAAGCCAGTTTTTCGAGTCGTTCAAGGCCTAGAGCACTTTGCAGCCCTGGCTGTGAATTCTTAATTCTATTCGTCTCGGATACTACCTTTGACAGGGTTTCTTCAAACGTTTCATCAGGTAAAAGATATATACTTGTATTTTCCGAACCGGAAAAGTTTCGTATTGCTTCTGTCTTTTGTTTGGGAAGATACCGTCTTAAATCGACTGTTATCGAAATATCCATTGCCTCATTATATTGCGGTTGGCTCATTTCTGACAAAGCCCTGTAATATGCAGTCAGAATAATATCATTTATTGTAGCTCCTTTTTCTCTTGAATACTGCTTGATATCCTTGATCTGGCCTTTTGGAAGACGGCAGACTACATAATGACGTGCCTCCGATTGTGCAATATTCCACGTAAATGGCCATGTTACTCTTGAAACTTCCGAGCCTTCAATCCACTCTGAGTCGGGGTTTGTTATACCAAGACTCTTGAATAATGCATCCTGTTCCTTTCTGCCACGCTTATTAGGCAATGGAATGAAAATACCATTTTCGCAGTCAATCGATGAATAAATCTCGGAAAGGAGCTTGATATACTCCTTTATACCGGCACCGTCACAGCAGGAGTGATTCAATTTAAAACATAAAGTATCACATTCTTCTGAGCGTATAAGCCTTAATTTTACCATAGGGTCATTATCCATATCCAATGGTCGTTTCAAAAACCTGTTAACCGATTCATCCGCATTACTGGTTTCTTCATAAGTGCAGAAGTTGACTTGGTCAAGGTTCTCGAAGGGCTTCCAGTATGGAGTCGTATCTTCAATAAACCGGCAGCCAAAAACAGGCTGGTCATCAACAGATAATTTTACGGCATTTGTAAGTTTATTATAGTTTAAATGCCCATCAAGCTTCATAATTACTTGAATCTGACAATCGGTCAGACCGTAACGTGAAACGTAATTGTATATATCGTGACCACTCGCAGGCATAATATTTGGATCGCTGATGATTGATGCTTTATTGTTATCTGCATATACTTTATTGGCTTTTAAATAGTCCTCAAATAATTTGTTTACTCCATTATAATAGCCGAGTATATTTGGTGGATAACCTTCGTGCATCTTACCGAGAAGTTCCAGATAACATCGGAATAATTCATTATCGAACAGGGTGTTACCTGTAAATAAATCTTCCTCGTTGCCATCATAGGAGATCTTCATTTTAAACTTTCCAAACTCATATTTTACATTCATAAACATACACTCCCAAAAAAGAGTTTAGATATTTATGGTTTATAGTGGATATTGACGATATTACCTCTTACCAAACATAAACCATATGGATTGAGATTATAAGTATACATAAAACAATAAACTAAGTAGCGAGTATAGTGTTTCTCAAATTTCTATCCAAATGAAAATCCTCCGAACCCGTTAAATCACCGGGATTCTCGGATTTTCATTATTCGTAGGTAATTTGAGAATACACTACTAGTCATATTCGGGTTAATATGCTGTCAGGGATTATTTTCAAAGGCAAAGTCTTTAAATGCTGTAAAACCCATAAAGGAAATGAGCTGCTGCTTAACCCGAATATTATATCTTGTAGTACTATAGTATGGAGTTGAATATCCAATTGTTACAGGTTCATCATTATGTTAATTGTTTATGGAAAATTTAACGAACAACGCTGTGTAAACCTTGACGTTTAAATCAAATGTTTTCCAGTCTGGCATTGATGATGTTCATTAGCCACTTTTCTTCGCCGGGTATTCTGTCTGCGAGCTTTGCTGCTGCAATGGGAAGTATCCATTCATCAATACTCTCAAAGCTTGCATTTGAGAGCCTTATATACTCATTTAAATACTGCCAGTAGGGCAGCTGTTTGGTATAATGGTATGACGTAGACATAATGTTAAATAGTTCTGTAAACCTTGAAGGTGAATTAAGTATCAGCCAGGTTCTGGCAACATCCCCAAAAGGATTTCCAAGGTATGCATTTGTCCAGTCAACAGGTATTAATCCTTTGTCTGAAACTATAATATTATTGAAATGAAAATCGCCATGACAAACGCTGTTACCATCAGGAAGATTTTTTAGATATTCAATTATTATGTCTTTTTTACTGCCTAATATTCTTGAGGCAGGGTTTATTTTACTTGTTAAATTGTCCTTTTGAGAGGGCAGGTTTTCAGACGAGTATTTGTGGATTTTTATTTGCAGTTCTGCCGATTGCTGTGTTAAATAGTGTGCCTTCCAGGGCTCTGCTTCTAAATGCTTCAAAAGAGGCTTTCCAAAGATCCTTTCAAATATTGTTCCTTTTCGGTTGCCAACGCTTATTGTTTCAAAAACTGCTGGTGAGGGTATACCTGCCTTATGAACTGCTTTTCCGACTTTTGCTTCATGATTAATCCATTCGTTGCTGAATACTTCATAGTAGAGCTTCAAAACTTTATCCTGGCCCCATTCATATACTTCGGCTGTCATACCTTTTCCCAACAAGATTCCCTTTTGCATATGGAACTCCCGTATTATTACTAAATTATTAACGGTTCTCCATACATTATACGCAAGGGACTTATAACACTTGCATGATTATTGAATATAAAAGAATATAACAATATATTATGTTACCATATTTTTATAGCTTATGGTTTACAAATAAAAAGCTTCGGGACATCGAGCCCCTCTCTTTCTAAGCTCTTTCACTTCGTACGAAAGAGGTTAAAAAGAAACTCCACCTCAATAAAGGTGGAGTTAAGAAATTTCTACAAACTGCTAAAAAAATAGACACCAAGAAAAATACACATAAACAAACCCATATAATCTAGAATCAAACTGAAAACAAGGGTGCTTAATAGGTATCCTTCACAAAGCCTCAAATTTATCAACATTTGAGGCACAGATTGACTTCTTGCGGTTATTAACGGGTGTATTAATAATTATTATTATTCTTCTTCCGCTTCTTCTGCTTCTTCTGAGTTATCAGCATTTGCAGAAATAGACTCGTACTTATCCAGAATGGCATTTTGGATTTTACTTCTGGTTTCTGCATTAATAGGATGGGCAATATCCCTGAATTCGCCATCAGGAGCCTTCCTGCTCGGCATAGCAATGAAGAGACCATTCTGACTTTCGATAACCTTAATGTCATGAATTACAAATTCATTGTCAAAAGTTACCGAAACAACAGCTTTCATCTTACCCTCGGAATCAATTTTCCTTATACGAACATCGGTAATTTCCATAAGATGTAACCACCTTCCGTAAAAATGTGTATTCATCCTGCATATTTATTATATTCGCCATTTAATATGATTTTCCTTCTTTATTTTTCATTTTTTTATTTCCATAAAAAATAAACTAAAGCTACCTGTTCCGTCAAATCAGGGAACAGATATAAAAATCAGTTTTTATTAGCATTTCTCTTAATTCATTTATTATTCATAATACCAAAATAAAGAAAAAATTATTTGATTCTATTGATTTTAACTCAATTTTCCCAATCCTTACTTGGTGTTATATCAATGCTTTTTTCAACTTCGTCCGTATTGTTAAGCGTAATAAGTGACATATAATTATCAACTAGTTTCCTTTCAGGTGCCTTTCTTTCTATAAATATGCCGATGCCTGCTACCTCACATTCAAATTCTTTGGCAAGCTCGACGAAACCTCCGGCAGTTCCTCCGCCTTTCATGAAATCGTCAATAAACAAAAGCCTTGAATTTCTTTTCAGTGCTCTCGTTGAAAGGACCATAGTCTGTATCTTTTTGGAGGATCCGGTAACATAATTAATATTTACCGACGGACCATCGGCTGCCTCACTGTTTCTCCTGGCAATTAACAGTGGAACGTTTAATGATCTGGCAACAGAAAAGGCAAGGGGTATACCTTTTGTTTCCACCGTAACGACATAATCTATTGCTTTTTTAAAAAAGTAGCCTGCGAATATATTGCCTATATCTGAAGCCTTGTGGGGATCATAGATTATGTCAAGCATATAAATATATCCACCTGGTAATATTCTGTGCGGACTTGACAGCTCCTTGCACAGGCCGTCAAGAATACCTTTAATCTTTTGTTTTTTGTATCGGGGTATGAATCGAACCCCGCCCAAAGACCCCGGTATGCTTTCAATGATCCCCATATCCAACTTATCAAGCAGATTCTGTATAATGTCCACATCTTCGCTGATGGTTGACTTGGCAGAGCCAAACAAATCCGAAAAAAAACCGAGTGTGAATACTTCTCCCGGCAAGTCGCATAAGGTTTTCAATATAACTCCGATTCTTTCGTTCCTATGAAATTTGTCCATTAAATACCTCCAGGTAATAATCAGCAAAAGCCAGGTATTGTCAACATATTTTATATATATCTTTTTTGATTTTAATATATTATACTATAATAATACGAATATTTTAAGCTTTTTTTCATAAATTGTTCAGTTTCTGCTCCAAGTGATTTATGACAGAATCAATTTATGAAGAAAGTTATAAATGTTTGTTTAAATGCTTATATATATGCTAAAAATTTCATATAATATTAATTGAAATTTAGTTTTGAAATTGTATAAGCTTTTACCAGGAAAAAGAACCGATGTATATAATAAATTGCGTATGGTTATTATTCGTTAATGAATTATGTTTATCGTATTTTACAGTAAGGAGTGTTGAATTTGGAACAATTAGGACTGCTTGATTTTACACAGATCAAAGATGTCCACTTTATTGGTATTGGTGGAATAAGTATGAGTGGCTTGGCTGAAATTATGCTGAATCTTGGATACAATATATCGGGTTCGGATATCAAGGAATCGGGAATTACGTCAAAACTGAGAAGAAAAGGAATTAATATATACATAGGCCATAGTGAAGAAAACATAAGTAATCCCAATCTGGTAGTCTATACCGCGGCTGTTAGGGAAAACAATCCGGAGCTGTTGGAAGCGAGAAGATGTGGTATTCGCACAATCGAAAGAGCAACCCTGCTTGGTGAAATTATGAAGAAATATCCATTCAGTATTGCGATTTCAGGTACACACGGCAAAACAACCACTACATCAATGATATCATTGATAATGCTTCAAGCAGGGCTCGACCCGACAATACATATCGGAGGAGAGCTTGATGCAATAGGTGGAAATACCAGAATAGGAAGTAATAATTATTTTATCACAGAGGCATGTGAATATGTGGAGAGCTTTTTAAAGTTCAAGCCTTATCTTGCTGTTGTGCTTAATATTGAGGCAGACCATCTTGATTATTTCAGAGATATAAACCATATAAAGGAGGCATTTGCAAAATTTGTTGCGCTTGTGCCTGATAATGGTTGTTTGGTAGCATGTGCAGATGATAAAAATGTTGAAACAATAATTGAAACAGCAAAATGCAGAGTAGTTACATATGGGATAGAATGTAAAAGGGCAATGTGGACAGCGGAAAATATAGTATTTGACGATTCAGGTTTTGCATCTTTTGATGTGTTAAACTGTGGTAAGAAAGTCTCGGAAATCAAACTCAATGTTCCGGGTATTCATAATGTAAGCAATTCTCTTGCGGCTATTGCTGCGTGCGTTACTTTAGGATGTGATATGAAGGATATTGAACTTGGATTGAAGAGCTTTACAGGTACTCACAGGAGGTTTGAAGTCAAAGGTGCATCAGACGGTATTAAGATTGTTGATGATTATGCCCACCATCCTTCAGAAATAATTGCAACACTCAAAGCGGCAAGGAATGGTACATACCGAAAAGTGTGGTGCGTGTTCCAGCCACATACCTATACCAGAACAAAATTATTATTGAAGGAGTTTTCCGAGGCTTTTTCGGAAGCGGACAGCATAATTATTTCGGACATATATTCAGCACGCGAGATTGACACAGGTGAGATACATTCAAGTACACTGACCGACAGAATTAAAGAAAAAGGAAAGGACGCCGTTTATATATCTGACTTTGATGCAATAGTAGAATATCTCAGAGAAAATGCATCAAGCGGAGATTTGATACTGACTATGGGAGCAGGAGATGTTTATAAAGTAGGTGAAATGTTTTTAAGAGTCAAAGGGGACGGTTCTTCCTGACTCAAAACTTGAGTCAGGAAGAACCGTCCCCTTTGACTCATCTGGCTCTATTTTTTATTGGGATCTACTATTGCAAATTTGATTTCACCTTCGGCGGCAACTTGATCTTCAACGGTTGCACGAACCTTGACCTTGCCCATACCCATTTTAAATACAAGAAACTCTGCTTCAAGCTTCAGGGTATCTCCAGGAACGACCTGACGCTTGAATTTCATAGATTCTATTCCTGCAAACATTCCTAGTTTGCCTTTGTTTTCTTCGAGCATCAATCCGGCTACACAGGCTGTTTGTGCCATTGCTTCCACAAGCAATACCCCCGGCATTACGGGATATTCGGGAAAATGTCCCTGAAAGAACGGCTCATTATTTGTGACGTTTTTTATTCCTACTGCCCTCTTTCCCGGATCAACTTCAAGTATTTTATCAATAAGTAAAAAAGGATATCTGTGGGGAATAATATTTTTAATATCAACAC
>JAAZCB010000041.1 GCA_012513545.1 Clostridiaceae bacterium | reverse complement strand
GCGCAGGTAAAAAATAAGACCTCTGCACACCCTCGGTGTCAGAAAGCCTCCTACTTCTATGTAATCTGAACTTCCATAACGAAAACAGGCAAAAATCTTTGTATTAATCACGCAACGGCTTCATCAAAAATCTGTCCTTCAAAAGGTTCTATCATATCTACCAGTGTACGCACAACACATGATGGCGTGTAAAACTCTCCGCCCAGCTTACCTTCTGCTGATGCAAACTTGCCTAAGAAATATTCATATACTCTACCCAGCACATCTCTTTCTTGTGCTGCAGTTGTTCCCACATCGATATTTGTAAATAAAGTCACCAATTCGCCAAGTCGAGTCTTATTCAACTCTCGACGGGAGTAATTCTTTGTCAGAACACCTTTCAATGAATCATTCTCTTTCTCAATTGCTTCCATAGCTTTGTCGATTATTTCACCTATATCTGTACTTGTAGCATGAGCTTTTATATTTTCCCATCGTGCATCCTTCGGTACCCAGAAAATATTATCCGCAATGTATTCATCACGATCTTCTTCATCACCATAACCTTCGGCTTTAAGCTGTTCATATTTTTCTTTAAAAGAATCAGACACGTACTTAAGGAAAATTAGCCCTAAAACTACATGCTTATATTCAGCTGCATCCATATTTGAACGCAACTTATCAGCAGCCTGCCATAACTGCTCTTCAAAACCTACATTAGTTGTACCTGTTGCCATTATGCAAAACCTCCATTTTTCTTGTTTTGTCTTTATTTTACTCTTCTGTCTGTTCCATTTTCCGTATACGTCTAGGATCTTCTGGGATTAGCCATGTATTTCCTCTTAAAATAGCGCATTCAATGCGACCTTTGTCGTCAATACTATTGTCTCCACATGCCCGTTTACGGAAATATATTATCTACAAATTTTTCTTCTTTAGAATTCTGTTCCAATCTTATATCAACCCTTTTATGCCGAATATTATTAACAACCTCTCTTGCGTTTCTAATAATTTCAATACGTTTTTCTAAAACATTAAAGTCATTTGACAAAACATCAACCTGAAATTTATATTCATTGACTAATGATACAATCTTCTCCAAAGGAGTATCAGGATTAATATTCAACTGTTTTAGCCTTACCATAGCATGCTTATAAGACAAAATGTCCCCTTCATATCGGCTATAGAATTCCTTTTTCCCTAACAAACTGAATTTCTTATACTTCATATATACTTCCTTATGTTTATTAACAGTCGCCAAATATTTAGCAACCTTTCTATACGATTCAACCTTATTATTCAGTTTTTTAATATCCTCTTTAATTGTTAACGCTTGAGCCTTCAAATCATCAATCCTTATGACAAAATCGTTCCGGTTAAGTATATTTTCGTTCCTGATCATCATTAATGTATTTGCCAGCGACTTAACATCAGAAATCTTTTTCCTTCTTGCTGCATATAGAAGTTGTTTATCAACTGTAAAAGGCAGCTTTTTGATTAAACTTAAATCAACAATCTGGCGTTTATTTTCTGTCACTGACCTGCTATTTTCAATTCTTGCAGCTATGTTCTCCTGAGTATAATCATCACCAAGAGTCTTTGCTCTTGTGAACCTCTCCTGTCCTTTTGCCCTGAAGGCTATATGTTTACCTCCCTTGATCTCATAACCCAGATCAAGCATAGCCTTCTTAAACTCATCAAAGCTCTCTGAACTCT
>JAAZCB010000380.1 GCA_012513545.1 Clostridiaceae bacterium | reverse complement strand
TTTTATCATTTGAATGACGATATTTAATTTGGCATTGCATTAAGTTTTTTACAGCTATATTAGAGAAAGGATGATTTTATGAATGAAATAAGACCAAGTTCACTTATAATTTCTATAGTATTAGCAGTATTATTACCAGCATTATTAGGAATAGGAATAGTTAAATTTGTTACAACTCAAACAAAATCAAACACTTATACAGAAAATATAATACAAGATAAAAATCCGATAAAAGAAGTTGTTGCTGATTCTAGTATTGAAGTAAATACTCCTACAAATACTGAAGTAAGTACGCCTACAAATGAAAATTTAATAAAAGTGTCAGAAAATGTAGAAGAAGTAGAAATAAATGAAAGTCAAATTATTGATTCATTTATAACATATTTAAATATGTTTTTTGAATCATATAAAACCAACAATCGTGAATGGGTTAATGATGTTTCAGATGCTTATCAAAGCCCCACTTTTTTAAAAATATCTTATAATTCTCCTTTAAATTATAAGTATGATATTAAAAAAACAGATTCTTTAGTCAATCCATATATAGGTATTTGTGAGTTTTCACTGATAGTAAATAGAACAAAAGAGCACATTACAAGAAAAAGTGCACTTTCAGATAATAATTTTATAAGTAGTGAAACTGAAAAGAATTTACATAAGCACACTTATTCGTATCAAAATGGAGAATGGATGTTATTAAATGCAGAATACTATAGTTATACTATGGGAAAATGGTATAAATGCAGCAAGAACTGTCAGTAGTTGTAATTAAATCGTAGATTGTGTTATGAGGATGAGTTTCTATTCCTGATCAGATAAGCATGTTTGATCAACCTGATAAAGATATGGTTATGTGATAGTTCGCCCAAGATAAAAGTTCAATTATCATCGTTCATAATACTGTTTTTGGCAAGTATAAATCCGAGTTCCGGAACTTAATTTCTTGAGCACCCCTTTCCTTCAGATACACAAAACTGTTTACATTCCGTTTAAACTGTTGCTTTTTTACAAAAATAAGAAGACTGTCAGAAAGGGATCTGCTCACTGACAGTCTCTAATGGGAGTATGATAAGTTCACCTTGTACCTATTGTAAAAGTGGCATCCTTTTTACTCTTGTTATTTACCCTAAGAACATTTTCCTTAGCGGCATTAATTCTGCTTTTTATAGAATACTTACAATTCCTTTCCCGCACAGTACTATTACATTTAGTCGGCTCAGGAACTTCGCCCATTTCAGCCAAAGAAACAGACTTGTTGCCGGCAACAATTATATGATCAATGCATTTAACATCAACAGCATATAAGGCTTCAACCATTTTTCTTGTAATATTTAGGTCTGCCTGGCTTGGTCGAAGACTTCCGCCAGGATGGTTATGAGCCAAAATGACTGATCTGGCATTTTTTAAAATAGCCTCTTTTACAATCTCCCGGGGGAAAACAGGAGATTCATTAACTGTTCCTCTTGACATTACTTTTGTTGAAATAACCCTGTTTCCACTATCTAAAAAGGAGCATACAAACTGCTCCTTGTCATGAAAATCCTTCATATAATCCTGAAAATATTCTTGTGATTCATTAGATGCTCTTAATGTATAATGTTTATCATGTTTTTTTAAGTTGTCAGTTATGTTCCTAAGTTCTTTGAGCTCTGAAAGTTTTTGAATCTGGTCCTGAGTGGTTTTGATAACTGTAGGGTTTTCAATAAGGCTCTTTACAGTGTTTTCTTTCAGGTAGTCTATGATATTGGTTTCATTGATTCCGGTGAATTTTGATAAAAGTTCGGAAAAACGTCTTTTATCTTCTGCGTACTGCATGTCGCTATATCTCCTTTTTGTTCAAAAATGTAAGCAGTTCTCTTAAATCGGATATTTTCTGTTGATCCTGAATAGACACACCTAATACTTCAGGATTGCTTAAAACCTTATCTACACCGTAATGACATATACAATTTAACAGCCTTTCCTGCTTTACTCCGGTAATATTGTGTATGAGATTTGCTGCTCTGGTTTGCTCTTCTGTTGCTTCTACAGGAATAAAAATAAAATCTTCTTCAATTGGATACTTCATAATGTATCTCCTCTCTTTTTATGTATTTGGTAGTTTGACTTTTGTAGGGGAGCCCTGCACGATGACTCCCCCGCGGCCGATGCCGCTCCCCCTCTTCCGTGGGAACCAATGTTTAGTGACAGGAAAAGGCACCTGTCACTAAACATTGGTTTAATGTGCTGCTTGTTCTACTATATATTACTCATCTGTATCAACGTTTTCGTGAGATAGTACGTTTGTAAAATCGAGGTTATTGAATTCATTGGCTGTAAGCTTATTTAATTTTAGTATAACACTGTTGGCCAGGTTTATCATGTCTTTATCATCAATATTCGGCAGTGCTTTTGAAATAGCTTCTTTCGTATGTTCTATGTCATTTGCTCTGTAAATATCTAAAAGAGTTAATTCTTCAACTGTAAATAGCATTTTAACGCCCCCTTTCCTGTAAAATTCCTATATTTTCAGTACTATCAAAAGCCTGATCTCTGACTTTTTCTTTTGCTTCTGATATCCTGCTCATGATTGATGGTTTAACAGAATCATTTATTTCTGATATTACTTGAGAAGTAATCGGGTGTATATCATGTACATTTAGTGATGCGTGTTTCTTTTCCCTGTCCAGATCGATTTCATTGTCGTGAATGATACTGTCCAAATTCTGCTTTGACATCTGCAGTTCCTTGTAGACTGTTTCAATATCGGATATCAGTTTGCTTGCTGTTTTCTGTATTGTGTCAAGGGAGTTTTTTAATTCCTTCAGTTCCTTGTCGCTGCTCCAGGCTGCTATGTAGCCGAAACTATAGTTTGATGTGTCAATGCCGAAATGGTTTG
>JAAZCB010000379.1 GCA_012513545.1 Clostridiaceae bacterium | reverse complement strand
GGTAATTTACTAAAGGAGTTATGAAATATGGCCAGATTTGATGATATGTCGACATTATTGAAGGAATTTGTAAACAATGGTTTGCCAGGCTGCAGCTGTGCAGTCGCAAAAGACGGGAAAACCTTATATCAGGGATATTACGGGTATGCTGATCTGGAGGAGAAAAGACCGGTTACAGAAGATACACTTTACCGCTTGTTTTCCATGACAAAGGTGATTTCATGCACAGCAGCACTAATACTCTTTGAGAGAGGAAAATTCTTATTAAACGAGCCAATATATGAATATATTCCGGAATACAGGGATACCCAGGTATTTGTTAAGGAGCCTGACGGCTCTGTTCATGTAAGAAAATCCAAAAACCCTATGCTCATTAAGCACGCGTTTACTATGTCAGTGGGTCTTCCATATTTTGATGGTGTATCACCCACAGCAAAAGAAATGGCGAGAGTACAGGATGAATTGAAGAAAAAGCATGGTAAGTATGACATTGTGACTGAGGTAAAGGCTATGGGCAGCGTTCCGGTCGAGTTCGATCCGGGTACCAAGTGGGTGTATGGATACGGACATGATATTATAGCTGCTTTGATCCAGATAATCTCCGGGAAAACCGTATGGCAGTTTTTGCAGGATGAAATAATCGACCCTCTTGGGATGAAAGACACCGGATATCGTTTCCATGATGAAAATGAATTGAGGATGGTTTCATATTACAGGAAGGAAAGAAGTGGAGCAATGAAGAAGATTCCCGGTCCCCTGGATGAATTCCATCAGCCGGATGCTATTTATGAAAGTGGAGGTGCAGGGCTTTATTCTACTGTCAACGATTACCTTAAGTTTTCTCAGATGCTAGCCAATGGCGGAATCTATAACGGAAACAGAATCATAGGCAGAAAGACTATAGACCTGATGCGCTCAAATCATCTAAATAAAGAACAGCTTAAGAATTACACCACCTCATATCTTGCAGGATACGGTTATGGGTTGGGAGTCAGGACCTTGATGAACATAGCACAAGGGCATTCTAACGGAACTGTTGGGGAATTCGGATGGACCGGAATGCTGGGGACATATTTATCCATTGACCCACAGGAAGGCTTTTCAATTGTTTATATGCATCAAATGGACCCGAATATGGAAGAGAAACATCATCTTCGGGTAAGGGCAGTAGCTAACGGTTGTTTGGTATAAGAGACCAATAAGAAGTGATAATGTTATATTCTTAAAGTGTATAATTATTATATTTATCAGTATGTTTTTTTTAATGACTATCACACAACTGTGTGCTAAGATTTGTTATTATACAAATATTAGTACTAATGTAGTATTTATATAAATACGATATTTGTATTAATACAATGCTTGAACAATAATAAAATGGAAGGTGGAATCTTAAATGAAAGTTCTGCGTAAGGCAATTGCTTCTTTGGTAGTTGTAAGCTTTATTTTCTCAGTTACAGCATGTAATAATCCACAAAAGGGACCTGATCCCTCGAAGGCACCTGTTTCATCCGAAGGTCCCTCGGAAATCACTTATGGTGGACTGACTCCAATGAAGGACGCTGATAAACCAATAACCTTTAATGTATTTTTACGTGACCCGGGTCAGGCACCTGCAAAAGATAATCCTGTTATTAAGAAGATAACCGAGTTAACAGGGGTTACTCTCAATTTTGAATTTCTTGTTGGGGATTTGAATCAAAAAGTTGGGGTTATGATTGCTGGTGAAGACTATCCGGATGTAATATTCGGTGAAAACGCAAAATTTTTCGATGCAGGAGCACTTTTACCTCTTGAAGATTTAATTCCAAAATATCCGAATTTGAAGAAGCATTATGAAAAGCACATGGATAAGATGATAGCAGGTTTCGATGGAAAACATGCGTATACACTTGAAAATTATACGCTTGTACATTATCCGGCTCCTATCTTTTTTAATACCGGTGCAGGTTTCTATATTCAAAAAGCAGTTTTGGAAGATTCGGGCTATAAGATTCCAAAGACAATTGATGAATATTTTGAATTGATTGAAAACTATAAGAAAAAGTACCCTACTATTGATGGAGCAAAAACAATAGGATTTGAGATTCTTTGTGACGGCTGGAGAGACTTCTGCCTGCGTAATCCTGCTCAACACCTTATGGGTACAGGTAATGAAGGTGATGTATATGTTGACCCTAAAACATATGTTGCATCTCTCTATCAGATTTCCGATACTGCCAAAAATTACTACAAAAAGTTAAACGAAGAATATCATAAAGGTATCATAGAAGGAGAAACATTCACTGAAAATTATGACCAATACCTCGCAAGATTGTCGTCCGGTGCTGTACTGGGTATGTTTGACCAGTGGTGGAACTATAACACTGCTGAAAATGCTTTGAAATCAGCCGGAAAAGATAATCGTACTTATGTGTCAGTTCCTTTAACCAACCCTGGAGTACAGGACGGGTATTTGGATGCTACTTCAGAATCAATAACAGGAACAGGCGGTCTCAGTATAACAAAGAATTGTAAGGATCCAGAACGTCTTCTTGCTTTTTATGATTGGTTATTACAGCGTGAGGTTCAGGATTATCTGCAATGGGGTGAAGAAGGTAAGGATTGGAATAAAGTAGGAGAAAACGGAAAGGTATTGACAAGTGAGCGCCGTGAGATGCTTAAGGATACTGCTAAAAAGCGTGATCTTACAGGAGATACATTATGGCAGTATACTCCTAAGATGCAAGGTTTGTATGAGGATGGAAGTCCTTGTGGACCTGGCGATTCTGCAGATGAATATATGGCGGGTTTAACTGCGTATGACCAGAAATTCCTTAAAGACCTTAATATCCAATATCCTGCACAGTTGCTTTCACCTCCGGTTAAAAGACCAAAATATTATCCGACCTGGTCATTCCCTATCGAAGACGGAAGTCCGGCAAAGACTGCAAAAACAAAGCTGGAAGATGTTTGCAGAAGGTACTATCCACAGTTGATTATGACACCTTCGAATCAATTTGATGCAATGTGGGATAAATTCCTTGCAGATATTAAAGCCGGAAACATACAACCATTTGTTGACGAAATGAATCGTCAGATCAAGATTAGGCAAGGACTGGAGTAGTAATTGCTGAAGTCTCTGACAGTGTAAAAAAAGCTGGGTAATTCTAAAAAACTAAGAGGAGAGTGTTATTATCTCCTCTTAGTTTAATAATCAGTTATCAAGACAAATGAGAGATGGGGAATTAATATGGCTGGAAAAATATCACTATCACAGAATACACAGAATGAATTATTTAAAGCGGAAGAAAGTAAAAAGAAGGCAAAAGCGTATAATAAACAGACAGAGCTTTTTATTATGATAATTCCATGTATGATTTTGGCCTTTATATTCTACTATTGGCCTCTTTCAGGATGGATTATGGCATTTCAAAACTATAGGCCTGCCAAAGGGTATTTTGGTTCAAAATTTGTAGGACTCGATCAGTTTAAATTCCTGTTTAGCGATCCCATATTCTGGAGGGATTTGGTAAACACGCTTGCAATGTCGCTTATGAGTCTGATTTTGGGCTTTATTTTTGCCATCGGTTTTGCATTGCTATTGAATGAACTTCGTTTAAAAGGATTTAAGCGTATAACCCAAACAGCTTCCTATTTACCTCACTTCTTAAGTTGGGTCATAGTATGTTCATTAATTTCAAATATTTTGTCAACATATGACGGAACGCTAAATAACTTATTGATGTGGTTGGGATTTATAGAAAAACCTATATTGTGGCTTGGGGAGAAAAATTATTTCTGGTGGATTGTTGCCCTTGCTAATGTCTGGAAGGAGATGGGCTGGAATTCTATAATTTATCTGGCAGCAATGTCATCAATTGATCCGGAGCTTTATGAAGCCTGCGAAATCGACGGAGGAAACCGCTACAGAAAAATGTGGCATATTACTCTTGTTGGTATTCGTCCAACTATTTTAGTACTATTGATTATGAATGCCGGATGGATATTAAACTCCGGTTTTGAGGTACAATATCTTTTAGGCAGAGGTATTGTAATGGATGTTTCGGAAACTATAGACATCTTTGTATTAAAGTATGGTATAACAAATGGCAACTATTCATTAGCCACTGCAGCGGGTATTTTCAAATCAGTAGTATCCATTATTATGATAGCGGGCACAAACTTTATGGCTAAAAAAATGGGTGAGGACAGTTTGTTATAGAGGGGGATAAAAATGTTAAAAAACCGTATTAAAGCAGTACTCAATAAACTTGAACCTTTTTTGTTCAATGGTTTTAATATTGCATTTATGCTTATAATAATTGTTGTGATGGTATATCCGTTCTGGAATACTGTTGCAGTATCATTTAATGATTCACAGGATACTTTACATGGAGGAATAACTTTTTTTCCCCGTAAATTTTCATTATATAATTATAAAACTGTTTTTAAAAACCATTTACTTGTCACAGCAGCTATAAATTCAGTACTCAGGACATTGCTATCAACAGTATTTGGGGTTTTTATATCTGCGGTAATAGCATTTGTACTTTCCCGTCAGGAATTTTTATGGCGTAAATTTGTTACAAGGTATTTCGTTGTAACAATGTACGTGTCAGCCGGTTTGATTCCAACTTATTTTTTGATTAAGGATTTAGGTCTTATAAATAATTTTCTGGTGTACATTATTCCAGGATTGATCAGCGCCTTTAATGTAATTGTTATTAAAACCTTTATGCAATCCTTACCTCCTGCACTTACTGAGGCGGCAGAGATTGATGGGGCTGGTTATTTTCGCTGCTTCATCCAGATTATTTTACCGTGCTGCAAGCCTGTCCTTGCTACTGTAGCATTGTGGTGTGCAGTTGGTGCATGGAACTCCTGGTTTGACACATTTATCTATTGCTCTAGCAAAGAAAGTTTGACTACTTTGCAGTATGAAATGATGAAGATGATTTCAGCGTCAATGAATGCTGCTACAAATAAATCCGGCTCCGATATTTATGGAGGTGGTGTTACAATAGACGCTGTGACTCCGGTTTCTATGAGAGCGGCAGTTACAGTTGTAGCTTCTGTTCCTATTTTGTTTGTGTATCCTTTCCTGCAGAAATACTTTGTACAGGGTATTACAATCGGTTCAGTCAAGGGTTAGGCTGATATGCCCCTTAATAATAGCTAAAAACGAGGAGATTTACATATGAATAACGGTGCGTTTTTTACACAGGAATATACAAACTTGTTTAGTCGCCTTGGTATATCCGAAACAGAGGTAGAGAAGAGGATTAAAGATACTTTTGAAACCATTTTTTTTGACCCGCAAGAGCGTTTTTATTTTGAAAAGAACGACAATATGGGATATATGCTCGATACCGGTAATAATGAGGCACGGACAGAAGGTATGAGCTACGGGATGATGATGGCAGTCCAGATGGACAGAAAAGATATTTTTGACCGTCTGTGGCTCTTTTCAAAAACTTATATGTACCAGGAAGAAGGAAAGTATCAGGGCTATTTCGCGTGGTCTGTATCAACTGAAGGAGTAAAAAATTCTGAGGGTCCTGCACCTGATGGTGAGGAGTATTATGCACTGGCACTATTCTTTGCAAGTAAGAGGTGGGGGGACGGAAAGCCACCGTTTGATTATAGCATCCAGGCAAGAGATATTCTCAGACACTGTCTTCATCAATCGGAAATAGTAAAAGGCGGCGAGCCGATGTGGAACAGTACCAATTATTATATAAAGTTTGTACCCGAGACTCCATTTACCGACCCTTCATATCATCTGCCCCACTTTTATGAGTTGTTTGCACTATTAGCCGATGATAAGGACAGACCTTTCTGGAAGAAAGCTGCAGAAGAAAGCCGGAAATTCCTGCATATCGTGTGTGACAAGGATACCGGGATGGCACCGGAATACTCCGAATTTGACGGTACACCCAAACATTTATTCAATGAAGGACAATACTATTCAGACGCATATAGAGTGGCTATGAATATTGGGCTGGATGCTGCATGGTTTAACAAGGATGAGGAATTAGGCACAATTATTGACAAGCTTCAGGCATATTTTAGCGAAAACACAAAGCTTGGAGAGTACCACTCCTATACAATAAAAGGCGAGCCTTTAAAGCAGCCTGCTTTGCACCCGGTTGCAATAATTGCAACAAACGCTGCAGGTTCACTTGCGGCAAAAGGAAAATACCGTATGGAATGGGTACGTGATTTCTGGAATTTGCCGCTAAGAAAAGGTGACAGGCGGTACTATGATAATTGCCTCTATTTCTTCTGTTTGCTGATGCTGGCAGGACGATACAAAATATATATTTAAACGGCAGTACTTGTTAAGTTTTATAAATAGGGGGAGCCTACTAAAGTATCTACTATAAATTCGTCAACAATATTAAGAACCCATTACCATATAATTTATAACGGATATTAAGGATACCAATATTTTAAGCAGAATAAAGGTGTTTTTGCTTTAAATATTGGCTCTTTCTATTTATAATCCATAATAGCAGTGTATTGTGCAATTATCTATGCATATAAAGGTTCCAGAATCCCGAACTTCCTAAAGATACCAAAAAATTCATTGCTTTAATTACAGAATTGTGATAATATTTAGGTAACTGATTAATTAACTGATTGCCTGTATTGAACGCAAAAAAGATTATACAGTGCGTTTCAATTATCTTAACACAATATCACGAAATTTTGTTTTTTAATGTAACAACATTTTCGTGATTAATATAGTAGTGTATTCTCAAATAATCTGACAAAAGAAAACTGGAAATCCCGATTTTTTAACGGATTTGAAGGTTTTTTTGGACAGATGCTTGAGAAATATTTACCGAATACTGCCGGGAGGATATGAGGCTGCTTGGATAATAATGTGAATCAAAAAAGGAAATCAGTATTGGTATAAGAGAATAGGATTATGTGTAAGCTTTTATTATTTGCCGGACCAAGTGAAGGAATTAAGTTTGCAAAAGCATTTACAGTACTTGTTCTTATTATAATCGTATTTTAATTGGTAGTGACTTCCATTCTAATTTTGCTTATACAATTTATAGGCGTATTTTACAGGTGATATAGACAATACCTTGTAAACTTGCTGATGACCTATAATATCTTCCTATTTAAATGTTGAAATGATTGCCTGCATATATTCGCTATAATACTCGTGGCTGGCTCCAGGCTTACTAAAGAGGGGGACGGTTCAAAGATGCTTTGTACGTCTGCTGGCACGATAACCTGACAAAAGCTGATTTCATTCATACGTATAATGCCTACAGCAGTTGATCTATTGCAAGCTGCTAAAAAAGTAACGGCAATGCTGACTATAACAACTTTGACTATAAAAAATAAAGAGATTTTTAGCATTAATCATAAAATATTTTAAATTAAAGGGAGGATAAATTATGAAAAAGAGTGTTTTAAGTACTTTTTTAAGCATCCTGTTGACAATAACATTATTGAATGTTCCAACAGTTACTTTGTCGGCGGCTTCACTTCCAGCTAATCCGCCATCAGGGTATGACCGCGTTCAGAACAACATTCCTCATGGACAGGTCAGCTACTTTAATTACCAGTCCTCTGCGACAAACAGCCAGCGCAGAGCAAGGATTTATCTGCCGCCAGGGTATTCAACAAGTAAGAAATACAGTGTTATGTATTTATTGCATGGAATTGGCGGTAATGAAGACGAGTGGTATAACAACGGCGCACCGAATGTCATCCTGGATAATCTTATTGCAGCAGGTCAGATTCAACCCTTTGTTCTTGTATTGCCGTATGGTAATGCTGCGGCAGGGGGAGTAGACGGCTGGGAAAACTTCACAAAAGATTTATTGGAAAGTCTTATACCTCATATCGAAAAAAACTATTCTGTTTATACAGATGCCAAACATCGGGC
>JAAZCB010000378.1 GCA_012513545.1 Clostridiaceae bacterium | reverse complement strand
TAATACTAAAAGGCGGATTCAACATAGCAGAAGTAGAGAAAAGAATGCAGGATGTACCCCTTGAACCGCTTAATAAATGTTGCAGGGGAATCTGGTTAATTGGTGTGAAGAAATACTTGCTGGAACAATAACGATACTTGTGAAACGAAGGTACAAAGCCTCATTTTAGAGATACCAAGGTCCAGGTTTTGATATCGTTTATTTTCATTCACGTGAGCCTTGTCAATAACAGCGGCTTTTTTTGTTATTGACATTTTGGTTTAATAGCGTTAAACTAACATTAAGGTTTAACGTTATTAAACTTAAAGGAGAGATAGCTGTGGTGGAATACAAATTAGGAGCTATGGAAGCAAAATTTGCCGAATTGATGTGGATCAATGAGCCTATATCCTCGGGCGAATTGGTAAAGCTTTGCGAAAGGGAACTGGACTGGAAGAAGTCAACTACATACACAATGCTGCGCCGACTGTGTGAGCGTGGTATTTTTCAAAACAAGGGTGGGATTGTCTCTTCTTTAATCAGCAGGCAGGAGTTCACTGCGCTGCAAAGCGAAAGGTTTGTGGAAGAAACCTTTGACGGATCGCTGCCGAAGTTTCTGGCAGCATTCACTATGCGCAAAAAGCTATCCCCAAAAGAGATCGATGAGCTGCAAAGGTTGATCGATGAAAAGAGGGGTGAATCTTGATGTGGATGTATACTTTGCTGCCTGGAGTCATCAATATGAGCCTTACCGCAGGGATCGTCACAGTTTTTGTACTTCTGGTGCGCATACCGCTGAAAAAAGCACCGAAGGTGTTTTCTTACATGCTTTGGGCTGTCGTATTATTTCGACTTGTCTGTCCTGTATCATTTTCTTCCGGGTTTTCACTGATGGGACTGTTGCATACTCCCGCGCCGACAAATGGCATCATAGCCTTTGTTCCCTCAGACATAGTACATACAGAGTATCCGCAGGTTGATCTGCCTGTTCCGGGTCTTAATGAGGCCATAAATGAAAGCTTGCCCCAAGGCGAGGAGCAACTCGCTGCTGATCCGTTGGAAGGGCTTATGGCTGCGGCTACGATGCTCTGGCTTTGCGGCATTGCAGTGATGCTGGTATACAGTGCGGTATCTTTACTGATGCTGCGCAGAAAGCTTGTCGGTGCCGTTCGTTTACAAAGCACTGTAGGCAATTCTCCTGTCAGTAATGGGTTTAATAATGCATTGTCACATAAAAACATATATCTTGCCGACCATATCCCTACACCATTTGTAATCGGTTTGATACATCCTAAAATCTATCTTCCGTCAACATTGACAAAGCAGGAACAGAGCTATGTCATACTTCATGAACAGACGCATATACGGAGGTTTGATCATATCATTAAAATGGTCGCCTTTCTTGTGCTTTCGTTGCATTGGTTCAATCCGCTTGTGTGGGTGGCATTTTTGTCATTCGTGAAGGACATGGAAATGTCATGTGATGAACGTGTCTTAAAAGAGATGGGTGCCGGAATAAAGGCGGACTATTCGGCTTCACTTCTTTCACTTGCAGCAGGAAGGCGCCTTATCAACGGCAGCCCGCTTGCATTCGGTGAAGGGAATATAAAGGACCGCATCAAAAACGTGTTGGATTTCAGAAAGCCTGCTTCCTGGGTTATCGCAGTATCTATTATACTTGTGCTTGTGTTGACTATTGGATTTGCAGCTAATAGAGCTGATGATGCGGCTGGAGGTGAAGTGCCGGAGGATACCGTTTATGGGAAGACAGCCATGGACACGCCATCTGATACACCAGAAGGAACGCAGCCGGGAAAGCAGGAAGAAACACCCTCTGCCCCTGAATTGTCGCCGGGGCAGATTGTAGGCGCCGATATGGCAGAGATTGATTACGCATCAAATGATATAGTTATATTCCATGGCTATTTCGGGTTGTTTGTATTTGACCTTAATTCAGGAAAAATCCTTCGAAGTATTGACCTGAAGCCAATCGGATGTAATGCCACACAAGGTGACGATTACTGTGATGTGACCGTCAGCGCAGACGGAAAAACAGTACAGCTTCATCCTATGAGCAGCAAAAACATGTACGTTTACTCTGTGCTTGACAATACTTTGGAGAAAACGGCTTATGTGCGGATGGAGAACCGATTTGCTGATTTTGTAGACATAGTTGATGTAGTAGGATTGGAAAACGCTGGACTTCATAGCCATAGTGCAGTGAAATTCAATACAGGCGGATATGGATACCTTCATACCTCTGACTCGACATTGGGCACTCTCACTTATGTGCGGGATGATATGGTTTACAAGCTTTTTAGTTTGGAGGTATCAATGCCGGGTGAGGCTTATCCATTGCCAACAACTGATCTGGAGCAGAGCATATCAAATGCGATACTAAGCTATTATGCTGTTGACAAAAGCGGCCATTGGCATGAAACTGCCGGTGAAGGACATATCACGTTCGGAACAGAAGAAAAGGGCGGACTGACCTATGCTTATATTTGGGAGAGATATGCAAGGCTTGCCATTGAAAACAGCATTCTGACGGAAGTAAGCGGGCATGCAAATCCGGCAGTGATTGTGTTTGAAAAAGACAACAAGGAAAATTACATATTCAAGGAATTGATCCGTCCGAATGATGGGAAAGGATACCGCCAATCTCTCGAAAAAATTTTCCCGACTTCTGCGCTCAAAAAACTGGACAATGCCGATAAGGAAAAAACCAGTAAATCTATGGAAACCCAAATAGAAGCCCAAGCCAGGGCATACCTTAAGAAGAACGGCCGTGATGCGGACATCCGGGTCGAAATCGGATAGCGTTTGCCGCTAACTCCCAATTGTACAGACTGCTGATTTAGAGAGTTCCTCATATTTTTTCCTCTCTAGGTCTGTACAATTGTTTTATGCACCCATATGAAACAAGTATTTTACTTTGTAATAAAAATGTATTATAATGGCGTAAATCGGTGGAAAAATAGATATGAAAGCAAGGGCTCTTGTCTAAAAGTGCATTCTCAAATTACCTACGAGTAATGAAAATACGAGAATCCCGATGGTTTAACGGGTTCGGAAGATTTTCATTTGAATAGAAATTTGAGAAACACTAAACTAGAAACTTGTCTGGAGGGATTGATGATGAAGGTTTTAATTACCGAAAAGATTGCGGAAGACGGAATAATCCATTTAAGAGATAACGGTTATGAAACAGATGTAAAATTCGGACTTTCCAAGGAAGAGCTGCTGGGTATTATAGGTGACTATGATGCTCTAATTGTAAGAAGTGCCACAAAGGTCACAAAAGAAGTAATTGAAAAGGGAACAAAGCTTAAAGCTGTTGGAAGAGCAGGCAACGGAATTGACAATATCGATGTTGAGGCGTGTACTAAGAAAGGAATAATTGTGCTTAACACACCTGACGGGAATACAATGGCAGCCGCGGAATTGACTGTGGCGCTGATTCTGTCCTTGTACAGAAACATACCGCAGGCATATATGGCTGCTAAAAACAAGGATTTTAGAAGAGGAAAATTTGTCGGTGTTGAATTCGATGGTAAAACAGCCGGTATTATTGGCCTTGGCAGAATAGGCACAATTGTTGCACAGAAACTCAAGGGTTGCAATATGAAGATTATTGCATATGATCCTTTTCTGACTGATGAAAAACTAAATAAACTCGGAATTGAAAGATGCAATTCTATAGAAGAGCTTTTAAAGCAGTCCGATATAATCTCCGTCCATATACCGAAAACGCCTGACAGCCAAAACTTGATTGGGGAGAAAGAATTGAAATTATGTAAAAAGGGAGTGCGCATTGTTAATGTGGCTAGAGGTGGCATAATAAATGAAAAGGCCTTGTATAATGCATTGAAGGAAGGCTGGGTTGCCGGAGCTGCAATAGATGTATTTGAAAAAGAACCTGACTTCAACAAGTCACCTCAAGATCAGGATTACGAAAATCCACTCTTAGAGCTTAACAATGTAATTTATACCCCACATTTGGGAGCATCCACCGAGGAGGCAAATTATAATGTCGGAGTGGATATTGCAAAGCTCATATCCAATGCTTTAAAGGGTGAAATGGTTCCGGCTGTCAATATGACCGGTATTAAGGTTAACAATCTTGCTGAGCTCAAACCATACCTCAATCTTGCCGAAATGCTGGGGAAGATCTATTACCAGGTTGAGAAGGAGACAGTACAGAAACTTGAAATAGTATATAGCGGCGACCTAGCAGAAAAAGAAACCGGCATTATTTCCTTATCTGTTTTAAAAGGTTTTCTTGAACCGGTAGTAAATGAAAAAGTAAACTATGTTAATGCCAGAGTTGCTCTTAAGGGAATGGGGGTTGAATTTACCGAAAGCAAGAGTACTAACTTGGAAAAGTATACAAATTTAATCACGGTTAAGTTTATTACAAGAGATAGGGAAATAAGTGTTTCCGGAACAATATTTGCCAAACAGGAGATAAGGGTTGTTGATTTCTTTGGCTATAAACTCGATTTTGAGCCTTCTCCTCATGTTATTGCAATTCAGAATATAGATAAGCCCGGTATAATAGGACAGATTGGTACTATATTGGGCGCCGCAGATATTAATATTGCAGCAATGCAGTGGAGCAGAAACAGAAAGGGAGAAAAGGCAGTATCCTTTGTAAGCATCGATTGTGAAATAGCAAATGAGGTTCTGGAAAGAATTAAGAATATAGATGGTGTGCTAAAGGCGTCAAGGCTGAATTTTTGAGAAAATTGACAGAAATTTCTGTCACCGTGACACAACGGCAGCAGAAATCTAAATAATATAAAAGAAGAGGGATTGTTACTTTTTAATAAATTATAGAGTAAAAAAGTGTACTGTTTTTGTGCAAATTGAATAAATTTTATATAAATAATTTACGGTATAGGTCTTGGCATAATTTGTGATATAAGATATAATAATTTGTATAGCATAAACTTATATTAAGATAGACGATTTACCTGTTATTATTTTCTAGTCTGAACGTCTTAATTTGTTCTTTTAATAAGGGGTGATTTTCATGGATGGTAAGAAGGATGTGTTGGGGTTAACCATGAAAGATATTAATTTACTACCTGAAGAAATTAAATCGCAAGCAAGCTCTTCTACAAAATCAAAGGTAAGTAAGGCAGTAAGCGAAAGTGCAGAGAATGTAAAAGATTTTGTAGATAATGTTGCATCAAAGGTGTCACCTGACAAGGGTAAGGGCATGATTACTAATCTTTCAAAAAATCTGAAGGATAGTATTATTGAGGGTATTCAGAACAACTCGGAGAAGGCGGCAACTTTCCTTCATTCACTTAAGAAGGATAAGATTAAAAACCTTGAAAAACTGTTGGATGTGAGCAAAAAGGACTTGATGGTATCAAGCAAAAAGAATTATATTTATGGAAACAGAGCTGGAAAAATGGTTATTATCGACAGGGATATCTGGGGTGAGCCTTGCACTGTTACTATTAAAGAAACTAACAAGGTTATTGTAAAAGTAATCAAATTCTTTGAGGATGAGCCGTTTGTTTTTCCTGTATTCAACGAAAAAAATGTATCCGGTGATATCATGCATATGGATAAGAGCCAGATATGGTACAGGAACAGGGATGAAGTTACAATTGTTTTATTCAGGAACCAGGAACCTGATTTTATCAAAGTTAACTTAAAGGATGTTAAATATCTTACCGGCAAGGCTTTAATGGATTATATTGAAAACAGCAAAATACTGTATTTTGATAAAAGGCTTAAAGACATACTTATCACAGGAAGGAATGTCAAGATTGAAAATGTTGTTATAATAAGGCCGTTTTATACTATTTATAAAGAAGAAGGCAATCCATATACTGTGCTTATGTTTGATGATTGCAAGAACTTATGCAACGAACTGACTTTGTACAAACTGCCGAATATGAAGGTTGAAGCGTGGGATGTCCTGTTTTCGGTTGACATAGTAAATTATATAAAATCAAAGGGTTATTCATTTGATAATTTCAAACAGGATAGTAATTACATAGAATATTGGGAAGATGTAGGTTCAAAGAAGATCTGTGTAATGAGATGTAAAGTAAATTAAAATAATTTTTATAAGCAAAGCCTCCAATTTTTTGGAGGCTTTGTGCGTTTTGTCCATACTGATTTATGTTGATTAATCAGCATTATTTTAGTAAAATGATTATATTGTTAGAATATTTTTCGAGGAGAGATGAGTAAGATGAGTAAAAATGATGTTACAAAAGTGCTTTTAGACGAGAATGAAATTCCAAGACAGTGGTACAACATCGTAGCCGACATGCCTAATAAACCGGGTGCATATTACAGTCCGATGACCGGAAAGGAAGCGACACCGGGTGAACTTCAGGCTATATTTCCAATGGAGCTTATTAATCAGGAGGTTACAACTGAAAGATGGATTGACATTCCGAAGGAAGTAAGGGAAATGTACTGTCAATGGAGACCAAGCCCGCTTTACAGGGCAAGGGGACTTGAAAAGCTTTTAAATACTCCCGCAAGGATTTACTATAAATATGAGGGCACTAATGCTACAGGTAGTCACAAGCTTAACACGTCATTACCACAGGCTTACTATAACAAGGCAGCAGGAATTAAGAGACTTGCAACAGAAACAGGTGCAGGCCAGTGGGGGAGCGCACTTAGCCTTGCATGCAGCCATTTTGGACTTGAATGTACTGTTTATATGGTTAAGGTAAGCTATCAGCAGAAGCCTTACAGACGCTCATTTATGCAGACCTTTGGTGCAAATGTAATTGCCAGTCCGAGTGATTTTACAAACTGTGGAAGGTCTATACTTGAAAAGGATCCCGATTGCACAGGAAGTCTGGGCATAGCAATAAGTGAAGCGGTAGAAGATGCAGCTAACCGCAGTGATACAAATTATGCACTTGGCAGCGTTTTGAACCATGTTTGTACTCATCAGACCATAATAGGCCTTGAAGCAAAGAAGCAAATGGAAGTGTTTGATGATTATCCTGATGTTGTTATAGCTTGCTGTGGAGGAGGAAGCAATTTTGGAGGTCTGGCTTTTCCGTTTGTAATGGACAAGCTTAAGGGAAAGAAGCTAAGAGCAGTTGCTGTTGAGCCTACTGCATGTCCGACATTGACAAAGGGTGTTTTTGCATATGACTATGGTGATACTGCAAAGGTTGGACCAATAGCAAAGATGTATACATTAGGCCATGATTTTGTTCCTGCAGGAATTCATGCCGGAGGTCTCAGGTATCACGGTGTGTCACCAATTATAAGCCAGTTGTATCATGACGGAATAATAGAAGCGCAAGCCTACGGACAGAAGTCGGTATTTGAATCGGCTGTTATGTTTGCAAAGAGTGAAGGTATTATACCGGCGCCCGAATCCTCACACGCAATAAAAGGAGCAATTGAAGAAGCTCTTATTTGCAAAGAGTCGGGTGAATCAAAAGCAATTCTGTTTAATCTGAGTGGACATGGATATTTTGATATGACTGCATATGACAATTACTTCAGCGGTAAGCTGAGTGATATTGATTATTCGGAAGAAGCAGTAAAAGAAAGTATGAAAAATCTTCCCAATATTGGTTAATTGCAATTAATGATTGAAACTTTAAAGCCCTGTCTCCTTTTTTGGAAGACAGGGCTTTTAGATAATACTCTCGCTGAATTTATATGTTATTGCCTTAATTCGTCCTTCAGTATTTCTATCTTGTCAGAATCCTCAGTTCCATCCAGTCAAAGGCTATCCAATCATTCGAACCAGCAGTTGAAGTGTTCTCAATTACAACTCTGTTGTTTCGCCTGAAGTTGGGAACATTGAAGGTCAATGACCTCCAGTTGTTGAACATACCACCGGCAGGACGTCCGTGAACCAGAGGAACCCGTCCGTTATGAACAACCGTTCCGTTAATCGTTATTCGGGCAGAATACCTGTTTACAGGAGTATCATAATGGTCATCAAGAACTGCACTAATTACAATTTGAGCCCGCAGGTTACCTGGAACAAACAGGAAGGCTGGCACATTAAAATTCCAAGCACCACGGTTGCCGGTATATAAAATATCTGCGTTACCACTTGGATTGCCATAACTGGGAAAGCCGGTCAATTCTTTTTGGAGTACTATAGATGCCTGAGCGGGGTTGTCGCTTAGTATGGGATTTTGCCTGTAATACTGATATCCGGGATTGTAAGAAACCTGCTCTTCCATGCCTTCTATTGCATAGGGGTATTCTATTGCAGGGTTTTGTATACTTGTCATAAAATATGGGTTCTGGTATTGCTGCATACAGGGATTGTTGGAGTAATCGGCATCGGGTGTTATAAATGGATAACTGTAATATGGTGACATGATAATATCTCCCTTCTTTTTTGCATACATAATCAAAAATACAAATGTTTAGAAGACTTTTGTATTATGTGATATCATCCATATTGTATTACATTCACATAAGGATATTATGTTACCTGTTCAAACGGTTACTTGACTAAAGTCTTCTTTATAATATATTGACTATTGAATTTTGATTTGCATGACAGAATAAATGGTTTTTGATATAATTAACCTTTAAGTTGGGATAAACTATAATAGAAATCAAATAGCCAATGAGGAAGAGGTTGCAAAATGAATAAAGCATTTATGGAAACCTTATATAAAAATCTTATAATAAATGATGATTGTACTCCTGTAACGGATGAAAAGGGTGAAATACTTTATGGTGAGGAGATAAAATTTCTTGTAAAAAGGAAGGCGGGAACTTTTATATTCCTTGAATTGTTAAATGGAGACAACTTAACTGCAGAACAGATAAAAATGCGTTTACAGGAAACAAAAAACAGACTTCTCAGTATGGAATCAAATGAGAACCACTATGTTGCGCAACTCTTTATTTTTTCAGAGTCGCCTGATTTGGCAAAGATTGAAGCAATAAAATCAAGCCAGATAAATGAGTTTTCCGGTAATAAAATATTAGAGTGTATGAGTGTAAATATAAAGGGTAAAGAGTTTATAACTCATGCAAAAGCTGCAGTTAAACTTCTGAAGATCGATAGAACAATAAAATCCATGTTTGAATCCGCAAACTACGAAAATGTATCATATGATGAAATCAGGGAAATTATGAACGAAAGGAATCAAGAATTAAGACTTAGTTTCAGGGCAAACAAACCTGTTGTTACATATTTTCTGATAGCAGCCAATATTTTAGTGTGGCTGGCAGCAAAATTATACTCAATAAAATCCGGTGTAGATGCTACCGAATTTCAAGTTTATCTTGGGGCAAAAATCAATATTAACATTTTAAATGGCGAATATTGGAGGTTTGTAACCCCTATGTTCTTACATGCCGGTATTACCCATCTTGTTTTGAATTGTTATTCACTGTATTCCCTGGGGGTTACTGTTGAAAGAATATATGGGCATTTAAAGTTTATTGCCATATATTTTATTGCAGGTGTTCTTGGAAATCTCTTGAGCTTTATTTTTTCTCCGAATAGTGCAGTTGGAGCTTCAGGAGCAATATTCGGACTTCTGGGTGCAATACTGTATTTTGGACTTGAAAAGCCAAAGATTTTTAAGAGATACTTTGGATTTAACATAGTATCTGCGTTAGTTATAAATCTTGTATATGGGTTTTCTAATTCTCGGATAGATAATTTTGGTCATATAGGCGGTCTTATCGGAGGGTTTCTTGCTTCAGGAATAGTAAAGGTCACAAATATTACCCGATGGTATATGAACAGGGCTTTGTTCATTATAATTACCCTTGTATTGTCTTTTTCAGGGGTGTTTTATGGGTTTAACAGCGGCCAAAGTAAAATACTAAGAAGAGTATATGATTTAGACCAAAGTGTAAAGACCTCAAATTGGGTTGAGACGGAAAAAATTGCTGAAGAAATACTGCTTAAAAAACCTGATCGGAATACTGCAGTAAGTGTATATTGGTCATTAATTGGAGCAGAGGCAGCTAACCAAAAGTTGGATGAAGCAATGGCACATGTTGAGGAACTTAAAAGAATTGAGCCTAAGGTTGGGTATTACCTTTCAGGTGCTATTTACTATGATATTGGTGAATACGAAAAAGCAAAACAGGAGCTGCTTAATGCCAGGGAGCAAAAATCAGATTATAATATCGATAAGGATATTGAAGCTTTATTGAAAATACTAGAATAGTGTTTCTCAAATTTTCTAGTAGTTAACTGCGGTGAGAACTACTTGAATTAAGCTTATTACCATTTGGATTTTTACTGATGCTAATTTAAGGAGTGTCGCCAGTGGTTTTTTTGACAAGACGAATGGTGTATCTGGTGGTTATGTCACGGGAAATGCTGATATTGAAGGGCTCAGGAAGAGTATATTGCTCGGGAAATTTCTGAGAGGAAAATTCTACATGATATTTGCCTTCGGAAAGTTTGAAAACTGATAAACCTTCTTTGTTGGTGATTGAAAAATGTTTATCAGGCATATCTTCTTTATTCTTTTTATCTTCTGAATTACTTATAACAGCTAGCTCAAGATTTTCTACTGGAAGGTTTTCATCTCCTAGAACTTCTATTTCCACTATTCCTTCGTTTTTTGTATTGCTGTCATCGAGGTCTAGATTTATTGTTACTATTGTAGTTCCAACCGACTTTAATTCATAGAAAAAAGGTGTTGGAAGCATATATTCACAGGGCAATGTAACAGGAGAAAAAACGAGATTAAAATTTCCTTTGCCAAGGGTAAACTTAACCACGCCCTTTTCATCAGTTATTCCATGAACATTGTTATACCTGTCAGGTATTTCAGACTTGCCGCTGACATTGATTTTTATATTGGGAATGGCTTTACCGGTTTTTGAGTCTATTAGTTTGATTTGAAGCGTATATATAGTCTCATCCTTTGCTGAAATTACCTGGGTGGTTGTGTTCTTATTGGTTATTTTTAACATTGCCGAAGATAGGTTATTCTCGTTAAAATCTCTGTAAAATCCATATAATTTAAAAGATAGAGAGAATAGGACAAATATGAACAAAAAGGCTGTTATGCAGTACTTGACTGTTTTTTTACAGCTATTTGAAAGCCTTGATAAAATGACTGCTGATGCACTGACATATTTTTGCAGGAAATTCTTTGCGAACAATAATAAAAATGCACATGTAATAAATATTGCGGCCAAAGAGAAAGAGAAGATCATGACAGGAGAAAGGCAGGCTTTTATATATGAAATAATCAGTCCTGAATCAAAAACAATGAATGCCTCGTTAATATAAATGCTAGAGGGAAGAATTCTGTATAAAAACGCAAAAATGAATACAGCAGATATAATACATAAAATTGCAGCTATAATTAAGGTGAAAAATAGCCACCTGGGTAGTTTGCCGGGTTTATTACAGAGGATAAAAGAAATAAGGCTCAATAATGCCAGCAGCGCTAACGATAGAACTGGCAGGTAGGAAATAATAAAGTAAACAAGTTTTACTAATAAAATATAATCTGAAATATCTTTTCGATTGAGGGATAAGAGTATTGCACTTAGGTTTATTTTCTTTATCTTACTTTGGAGCTTAACCTGTTCATCAGCTTTTTTATCATCATAAATATTATTATCGGACAGGGATTTTGTGTCGATATATATATCGGGCAGGAAGTTTTTATCTCCCCTGAAGTATTGAAAAATCCCTTCTCTTATTGAATCAAGGTTCATTCTTACCATTTGAGGGGAGGTGGAATTTTCAACAACATTTAAAAGCTCTTTTTGCTGATCGTCAAATTGATTTATTTGTGTACCGGAATTTTTGAAGATATTCTTTAATGTATTGTCGATAGCTGTCTCTGCGTGAGAGTACAGATCATATTTCTCGAATAAATCCATGTGGAAATCGGGAGTCAATATAGTACTTGTAATAAAAATGCTTGCAGAAAAAATAAACAGAAGTATTCCTGACAGGATGGAAGTCGATATTAGAGCAATGTTTCTAACCAGTATTTTGATTTTTTTCATGCTCTTTGCTTCCCTCCTTAAAAAAGTCCATAATATATGCTATAAACTATAAATTATATAGTCAAAATTAATTATATTATAACATTAAACCTTATCAAAAGACTTTAGAATATTATGGGAAAGGCATATGCCTTTAAAGAAATATTTTTTGTTGTAAAATCCTCCAAACAAAATAATATAGCTATTTATTGCTTGATATGTTATAATAAAAACAGCAATTCTATGTAGTTTTTGTATAGTTTTAGTGAGAATTATTTCTGTATAATGTTTTCTTAAATACCTGAAATTCTTTTGTTTAGTGAAATTTTATTTAGGGTATCAATTTTTAAGTGCTTTATAACATACTTATAAATAATTTTATTTTATTTCAGTGCTTAACGGAATATATATTGAGTATTGAATAATTATTGATAAACACTTGTTTATAAGTATCAGAGTAAATAACACCAAAAATGTTGGGAAGGTGGTATGCTAAAGAGTGATATGGCAAGAGATTATTACAGGTCTTGCCCACAACCTTTGGAGATGTTTTACCAACAGAATGTCGTAAGATAATTTTATTTGGAAAAGGCAATAATAGCTGAGAATTTTGTGTATATTAATGGTTTTAAGTGAGGTAGTCAAAAGTACCCAACAAATTTCTAGTAGGAAAAGGGGGCATATGTATGGGAAAACTAGATTTTTCTGGCATTATTAATAGGGATAGAGAAGAGCACAAGAGTAAACGTTTTGAAGGGACATTTCTGGAGTATCTTAACATAGTAAAAGAGAATCCGGAAATATCAATGCTTGCTCACCAGAGGATGTTCAAGCTGATAACGGAGCCTGGAATTGAAACGATAAAAACTGATGAGAATCCAAGACTCCGAAGAATATATGGTAATGATGTAGTAAAAAAATACAAGTTTTTTGAAGATGAGTTTTTTGGAATAGATAATACAATAATGAAAATCGTGAGATACTTTCATTCGGCAGCAATGGCAGGTGAGGAAGCAAGACAGGTACTTTACCTTGTCGGACCTGTAGGGGCAGGTAAATCTTCACTGATGGAGGCGATAAAACGTGCTTTGGAAATGAGTCCTCCAATATACGCCATCAAAGGCTGCCCAATAAGGGAAGAGCCTTTGCATCTTGTTCCCAAGCATT
>JAAZCB010000377.1 GCA_012513545.1 Clostridiaceae bacterium | reverse complement strand
GATACCGGGAAAAGCTTTCCGATTTTACAAAAAGAAAAAGTGAGCATGTTAACAATAAAGATGTTATGAAGTTTTTAAGGCAGCAGGATGCTAATGACAGTATAAATTCAGCTCTTGCCGATGCCCTTGAGAAGTGGAAAAAGTAGGCTGTTATTACCGCTGGTTATGCAATATGTTTTTTATAAAGCTGCCTGCATTAGAAATTATTATTCTATTAAACTTAACATAAATAATTAATTGATAATATACATAGTTTGTTATATAATTGAATTAATTATTTATTAGTAAAACAAATTATTTGTCAACAATTCTTAAAGTTCTGCATGTTCGGAATAAAATTGATTATTGGCAACATAGTTCTGGTAGTAAAGGAGAATCAAGCTTGGATATTAAATTCTATATTAATGCTTTTGTAAAAAGATTCTGGATTATTGTCGCATTCGTTATTATTAGCGTTATTGTGTCATTATACATAAGCAGTTATCTTTTAGTTCCGCTGTATGAGTCTAGTGCATCTTTGTATGTGAGTCAGGATGAGGCTGTAGCCGGTACATTATATACTAATATAATGGGTGAACAAATGCTTGCAAAGAGCTATAAGGAGCTAATAGTAAGTCAATCGGTTATCTTAGAGGTTTTGGAGGAATTGGGATATTCGGATTTAGACGCTAAGTCTCTTGCATCAAGCATATCAGCGGATGTAAAAAACAATACAAGTCTTATTGTCATCAGTGTTAGAAATTCAAGTCCAATCAGGGCAAAAGAAATTACCGAAAAGCTTGTTGAAGTATTTATGGAAAAAGCTACACATTTTGCAGGCAACGGAAGTTTGACTCTGCTCGATAACGCACAGCTGCCTGAACATCCTGCGTATCCGAATGTTAAGAATAATACTGCCATAGCTTTACTGGCTGCAATTATCATTTCGTGTCTTATAATACTTGCATTGGAATTCTTTGATGATTCAATCAAAGACCCGGTAATAGCCGAAAGAATGACAAAGCTTGACTTTATTGGTTTCATAACGGATAAGCAAAATGATAATGCTTATAAAGCTGTCGTATCTAAAATTATTTTGCATGCTACAAGTAAAAGTGCAAAATTGTTTACTGTTCTAGGCTTTGAATCAAGTGAGGAGAATGGAAGCATAGCATCTAATACTGCAATGATTCTTACAGATTCCAATTTCAAAGTTTTGCTGGTGGATTGTGATTTTAAGAACCCTCAAATACACAAACACTTTTTTGGTGTTGAACTCAAAAGCTTTGATGGGATGGAATTCAATAAACTTAAGCAATTCGTACAACGCTCAAAATTAACGGACAACCTTGACATTCTTACATTTGAGAATAAAAAGACAGGATCGCTAAAGCTGATATCATCTATTGAGTTTGACAGTTTTCTAAAGGAATCAAAAAGCCAGTATGATTTCATTATTATAAGCACACCACCTTTGAAATATTCAATAGAAAGCAGCGTAATTCCATCTATGGTAGACGGAGTATTTATTGTTGCCAAGAGCAATGTAACAAAACAAGCCCAAATGGCTGAATTAATTAGCAGCCTTAAAAAGTTTGATTCTGAAATATTGGGTTTTGTAATAAATAAGGCAAGGAAACTACCAAATAAGTCAAAGAAAAAAGGCCAGCTTGATTCTACATCTTCATTGTTAAACACGAAGGCATAAAATATTGTTTGATAATCAGATCAGATTCGATTTTGCAGATTATATTGTTACAAAATAATGTAATCTGCATTTTGATTTAACCTCTTTCGAACGAAGTGAAAGAGGTTAAAAGAGAGGGACTCGATGTCCCGAAGCATTAGTACATTTTTAGTCTCCTGTTTTCCTGAAATGATAGCAAAGAAAATATCGGACAGCCTATTCATTAAAGGTACTGTCCGATTTTAATTAATTATAAATAATATATTCTGTTATTGTTTATATTACAAATTTCTTTTATATAACTTAAACTAACATTATTTATTTGTCAATTCAGTTTAGTTAGTTTGTACTTGCCTGATTTTCCATTAAAGCATAAGGTATTTCCGTTTTTTGTGGATGTTAAGCTATCATATACTTTCGTGCCGTCTCTTTCAACGGACCAACTCCCTTGTTCCAAATCTGCTACTATTATCTGAAAAATTTCCTTTGAGCTGCCTATTTCAAACTCAACTGCTTCAGATACGGTGTTCCCGCTCTTACTGAATAGTACTACTTTGTTCAGCAGCTTGGCACCAACAAAAAGATTGCTGTCAATTTTTTCAACGCTTAAGGGTGAGGTTGTGCTATCCATTACCTGGAGTACATTTAGAAAACGGTCATTTTCAGATGCATTAGCCGGGCTGACTTCTATCCTCCATGAACCGGATTCAATTGAATTCCTCGAATTTGTAACACTGTTCGGATAATTTTTTCCATTAACCAGAAATTCATTTCCGGATCCACCGATAACGTTGATTTTTAAGTTGTTTTGAGCCGGGAGCAGGGTATGATTAACCAATTTTCCGGTATACCCGTTGGTAGTTCTGCCGATGGTAGTAACATTGTTGGAAACTGCAGGCTTTTCGATACTGTGAAGAAGCCAGCTTTTCTTAAAAGACTTATCAGAGGAAGTAATATTGTCATATATGATTAAGGCCGCAGGATGCTGATCGTTCTTCAAGTTTAAAAACATAAACGAGCGTTTGTAATCCTTTACCTTGTCTGTATAAGCTTCAGTCAGGTTTCCTTTTAAGTAACTGAAATCAGGTTTCATATTATCAGGACCGAACTGGTATGCAAGTACATCAGAAACCTTGTATTTATCGGTTAACTCATCCATGGAGAAGGGTTCGATGCCTTTATTGGGGAAAAACTGTCCGCCATCATTGGTTATTTTATTGTTTCCATGCTGGAAAACTTCATTTGGATAATATACCAGCATGGAATTATGAGCAATTGTACGCTTGTGATAATTCAGGTCATGGGCTGAGCGATAACCTCCGTTATCTCCTTCATACAGACCTGAATCGATGGCCAGAGCTCCTTTATAATAAAGCTCAAAACTTCCTGCATCAAGATGCTGGTGATTATTGAACTGATACACTCCTACTTTCATTTCAGCAACAACAGCAGACGAATTAAAACCTTTATCCCAGCCTGTTCTGGCTACCATGTAACCTGCTGGAGAAGAAAAGTATCTTGTTAAAGGCAAATCGTTATATGAGTAATTATTACTCACTGGATTTGCAAATAGCAATTCAAAAGTAGGGTCGCTGCTGTTTGCCTCATAGTGGTCATAAAACTCTTTTTGAATATAGGGATCATTTATGTAATACGAAGCAGTAAGCATTAAGGAAGTGATATGCGTCCAGTCTTTTCCAATGGGGGTATAGGAACCTATAAAAGAATCACCATCCCTTAAATACTGACCATCAGGTCGTCTTGTATATATCCAGCTGTATGCTATATTCTGTTGATCTTTACTGAAAATATTTATCCAACCCATTCGTCTGAAAATAAGGCTGGTAAACATTTCACATTGAAAACGCGATGGTCCGTATGAGTCTCCCATTGGATGAAATCCTGACTTGTAGATGAAGTCCCTGGAGGGAATTACTTCACTAAATACCCAGCTTGCAATTTTATTGTACATATCTTTCTTTTCGTCATAAATGGCTATACCTGCAGACAAAAGATCGCGAAGAAGAGGATTGCCGACTGCATGACCGGTTAAAGAGCCCCACTTGGCTGAAGGAGAATAATCTACTTCCATTTTTGAAGCAAGACTTTCAATAGTACTTATAATTTTAGTCTTGTTAGTACTGTCTAATAAATTATAACACCAATCATATACAATAGAAGCACCTAATATAATTCTTCCGCAATTCTGAGAATCATTGTATTCTTCATAACTAGCTTTCTGATCTGCTTTTGATAATATCTTCAGAGTCAGATCTACAGCTTTTAAACCGGCATCCTTGTCGTTTTCCAATAAATACAAAAAGGCATTTGATTCTGCGATTATACGCATTTCATCGAGATTGCTGGATGTGGTTTTGCTTTTACTGACCGTATCTGTCCATACTTTCTTTAACTTGTCATTTGATGCAATGCGCTGTTTAATGATCGGTATGTATTGTTTGGTTATTAAAAGCCTTGGATGTCCAGTGGTTGGAGTTGGGAAAAATGTTGAGCTATAAGCATTAAGGCTCGTATTAGGGATAAGGCTTATGGTACTTGTTTTACTGTCCCAGTTGACCATGTAACCGAACATTTCGGACAAATACCTGACAGGTAAGAATAAACGGTCATCTTTTACTATAGCTTTGGTATCCATTTCGAAAAGATAATCGTTTACTTTAATATTCTTGTCATTTACTTTAACAATAGCTTTTACGAGATTTCTATCTATGGTAGCGGTTTGGGCTTTTT
>JAAZCB010000040.1 GCA_012513545.1 Clostridiaceae bacterium | reverse complement strand
TGCTGTTGGTAACCACATCCTTGGGATGTATAAATCCAGTTACGGATAATCCGTATTTCGGCTCATTATCTTCCACTGTATGGCCGCCGATAACCAGGGCATTAGCTTCCTTGACTTTATCATGCCCGCCTTGAAGAATACTTTTTATAACATCCTTAGGTAAGTCCAGGGGAAAGCATGTGATATTTAAAGCTAACTTGGGCTCGCCGCCCATTGCATATACATCGCTCAGTGAATTTGCAGCTGCTATTTGGCCGTAAACATAGGGGTCATCAACAACCGGTGTAAAGAAATCCAATGTCTGCACCAAGGCAAGATCCTCGCTTATCCTGTAAACCGAAGCATCATCCGATGTACTCATTCCCACAAGAAGGTTTTCATCTTTATCATAGTTTAGATGGCACAATACTTGTGCCAGGACATCAGGTCCAATTTTAGCTGCTCACCCGGCACTTTTAGTCATTTGAGTTAATTTTATTTCATCTGAAGACATATTTTCACTTCCTCGTATTTTAGTATTTCCAATGCGTTAAAAAATCCTTAAATGCTTCTATCAAAGGGGATAGGGTTCTATTTTTGTTGTGAACAAAATAGAAGCTTCGTTTTAAATTCAAGTCTTCTATTCTAAAGGCTTTAACCAGTTTCAAATCAATTTCGTTTTTAACTGCTATTTTTGAAATAAAACTGACTCCCAATCCAAGTTCAATCATTTTTTTAATCATTTCATTGCTGTCGATGAAAGAAATGATGTTTAAACTATCTATATCAATACCTTTTTCCGAAAGTCTCTGCTCAATTAATCTTCTGGTACCCGACCCTGTTTTTCTGAAAATAAATTTTTCCGAAAGCAAGATATTGATATCCAAGTACTCATTTTTAACGGAAGGGTATTTATTGTAAGGTGCGCAAAAAATAAGCTCATCTTCATAAAAATCTATATATTCCAATAATTCTGAATAATACTTTGCTCCTACGATACCATAGTTTAGTTTTCCATCTAATATATTATCTATTACATCTTTTGAATTTTTGTGAGTTATTGAAAAAGATACCTTTGGATATATTTTTAAAAAGTCTTTAATTATGTAAGGCAGAACATATTCTTCAGGTATTGAGCTTGCGCATATTTCTATTTCACCTTCAACTCTGCAGTCATGTTCCGAGATAGAAAATTTAGCCTTATCTCTAATATTGATAAGCTCAACGGCATATTTATAAAAGAGCTTTCCTGAATCCGTCAAGGTAATTGTTTTGCTGGTTCTGTCCAAAAGAGTTGTATTAAGTTCTTTTTCTAAATTTTTAATATTATTGCTAACAGTAGGTTGAGTCGTATAAAGTTCTTTAGCAGCTAATGAAAAACTGTTATGCTTTACAACACTTATAAAACTTTCCAATTGGTTGAATTCCATACTACCTTCCTTTATGACAAGGGGACGGGGGTACTGTCACCTTGCAGCTTTTAATTATTTATTGGCAATTTTATTAATACATTCTATTGCATAATCTATTTCTTCTATTGTTGTAAAATGACCTAATGAAAAACGAACCGTACCTCTAGGGAATGTTCCCAATGTTTTATGAGCGGAGGGGGCACAGTGCAAACCGCTTCTAGTCATAATTCCATAATCCTTGCTAAATTCATGTGCAACAAGGCCGTTATCATTATGTATAAAATCAATCGATACTATACCTGTTCTGTCAGTGGCAGTTTTTTTACCGATTAATTCAATATTTTTAATATTTAATAAACCCTCTAAAAATCTGTTTATGAGGTTGATTTCATTGTCCCTGATATCTTTAATACCTTGGTTTAACAAGTATTTCAATGATGCATTCAATCCGTAAATGCCCGGAATATTTAAAGTTCCTGATTCATATTTATCAGGCATATAATCAGGCTGTATTTCTTTAGCCGACAGACTACCCGTGCCGCCTTCAATCAAGGTGGTCATTTCATTGTTGATTCCGTCATTAACAATGAATCCGCCTATTCCCTGAGGACCCAGTAAACTTTTGTGGCCTGTAAATCCAATTGCATCCGTATTTAGTTTATTTATATCTATATCAATAGACCCTGCTGTTTGAGCGCTGTCTATTATGAAGAATAAATTATGTTTTTTGCAAAGTTGTCCAACTTTTTCTAAATCTAAAATAGTTCCGCATACATTTGAAGCATGGGTCATTATAATGGCTTTAGTATTTGGTTTAATAGAGTTTTCCACATCTTCTATACTTAATACTCCTGTTTTACTGCACAAAACTTTTGTATATTCAACCTTATTAAGTGAATTTAAGGGTCTCATAACAGCATTGTGCTCCATAGAAGAAACTATTACATGGTCCTTTTCTTTCAATAATCCTTTGAT
>JAAZCB010000376.1 GCA_012513545.1 Clostridiaceae bacterium | reverse complement strand
CCATTCATAATAAACTTAACACCCTCTGCAATTGCACAGAACTTGCCTATTATCAGTTTGTCCCCTAGAAATTCATAATGATGCTCTATATTATCATAAAATTTCTCTGGAGACTTTTTATTATCGCTATAGTAGGTATATTCTCCAATTTCCACATTGGGTCGTTTTGGCAAATTACTTATATAACAAACTGTTTTTATGTTTTCATTAGGATATAGTCTTTTCTTATCTGGTCCCTTCATTAAGTAACCTCTCCTTTTGCTAATAGTATTTAATAAAAATTTCTCCGTCAAAGACATCCCTCCTTTAAATGTAGGAAGGCCCAACCTTACAGAGCATATCCAACGCTTGATATATATCTGAATCATTTTTAAATATTTCCTTGATTTCTCTTATATCCAAATCAAGTAAGTCTGAAATAGAAAACCCCATATGCTTTATTCTCAATACAGACTCTTTATACCTCTTACCCTTGCACATATCACAGGGAATATAAATATCTTGCATAAAATACATTGGAATCGCAATTTCGCCTGCACCTTTACAAGCTTCGCACTGTCCCTTCGAGCTGTTGAAGCTAAAATGCTCTTTTGACAGCTTCGCCTTCTTTGCCTCATCTAAACTGGCATAATAATCTCTGATAAATTCAAATACTCCGGTATATGTTCCGGGAGTAGATCTCGAATTCTTTCCAATAGCCTTTTGACTGACATAGTATATTTCAGAAATCCCTTCAGTTCCTGAAATGCAATCATACTCTCCAACTGCATAAACACTTTTACGACAATATTAGTTTTAGAGACTTTCATCCTTTTCACAAATGAACCGAGTAAAAGAAAATTTCGTCGAAAACACAAGTAACCGGCCTTCTTTCTTGAATTGCTCGTATATCGGCGTTTTTGGGAAAATGGTTGATTTCCTGATTCTCAGGCTGAATCAAAAGTAGGTTAATCATCTCTATAGAACCCCCAACTGTTATATTTACTCAATGCAACAGGAAGCTGTTCACCATTCCGACAATCACTAAACCGATTATGAACAGCGCACAGGCTCCGCAAATAAAGCCTGGCAAGAAGATAAGAAAGAAATTTCGCTTTTTATGCATACTGTTTTTTATCGCGTTGAACTTATACACCGCCATGCACGCTAACAGCATGGGTATTGTCCCAAAGGAAAGCCCTATGAATGCTCGCTCTTTCCATGTAAAAGGAATCATCGCATCAGGGTTTATAATTTGGGTTGAACCGAAAAGTGCGATACAGGCAAGGCTTACAACGACTGCTACGCCAATTCCGTAAACTATATTTGCAATAATTCTTGCGCTCTTATTCATAGCCTTTTACCTCTTTCCTGTACTCCAAAATATCGCCGGGTTGACAGTCGAGGGCTTCGCACAGTTTTTCGAGCGTAGACATTTTAAGAGCTTTAACCTTGCCTGTCTTAATCATCGACACATTGGCCATTGTAAAACCGACACGTTCTGCAAGTTCTGTAACGCTCATTTTGCGCTTTGCGAGCATAACATCCACGTTTATTATTATCATAAAGTCCCCTCGCTTTCCTCTTGCAGGACGGCGGCTTTCGTCAGATAGCGTGAAAGAACTGCCGCCAGCAGAGCGAGCGCGACGATGAAAATATCCCCAATAATGGACAAGAGAAGGATTCCAGGATGGTTCATATCAAGCAAAAGCAATATAACATTACCGATGAAAAGAAGTGATGCGTCGAACAAAAGCAATACCGCCCCCATCTTGACCCATTTCGCCGTTAAGATGGTAAACACGGTATCTTTCTTTACCGCACCCGAGACTTTCCATACATAAACGAGTACGGCAAAACACGGCAGCGCGATCAACCATGCAAACATTAACCACGGCCAAAACCATCCGCTAAATGCAGGATCTGCATTGATAACACT
>JAAZCB010000039.1 GCA_012513545.1 Clostridiaceae bacterium | reverse complement strand
AGAAATAAAAATTTTTTCCTTCATCTTTTAATCACCTCGTCAAGATCATATACTGTATTTATTTTTCCGGAAAGAACACTGATAAAGTTCGGATTGCTGGAAAATTGTTTTATCACAGTCGGCCTTGAATCATCTATTTCAGAAGCCATGAGAATAGGCTTTATTGAAAACAATGAGCTGTGATATTCAAATCCGTATTCATCCTTTAAGTACTTTCTAGCAAGGTTTGACATATAACTCCACGCACTTTTGGGTTTGGAAGGACAGTCGTTGCAATTTCCAAGTTGATTATGAGAACAATAACCCTCGCTACCTGACTGGCATTTGAATGTCGGTATATTTTCGTAGCTGGTTACATGAGGAGTAAAGGTTACAGAAGTAAGTGAATGCATACCTGTTTTCCCAAAAGGCATGATCGAAAAGAAGGGTCCATCCATAACCGTAATACCTGTTCCCTTTAACTTTTCGTTCACAGTGCAGAGAATGATTTCACAAAGCTCATACTTAACCTTAAACTTTTCGTACTCCAGCTTGTCGAGAATCTGGTTAACCGATGCATATGTGGCATTAAGTACAAAATCACTTTGATATTTTTCACCGCTATTTAATTTTAATTCAAAATCAGTATTGTTTTGTTTGATTGTGTCTATTCTGGAATTATATTTTATTTCAACATCAGGGAACTTGGAAAGCTCCTTTACAAAATATTCTTTTAATATCTTAGCATCATAGGTGTACTCTTTTGTTAGAAATGCACCGTCACACATTTGTTCTTTAAAGTACTTTGAAACTGGCAGGTTTTCGCAAGGTATACCTGCCGACATACAGAACTTTCCGAACTGTTCGGCATTAGACCATGAAAATGAGGATGAGGTTGCGTATATTTGATCAAACTCTGAATGAATGCAAAAACCATAGTCTCCATTAAATCTGTTAAAGTAATGTGCTGATTTTAATGCAGTCGATATTGAACGAGGGTAATGGTAGCCCATATGTATTCTTGCCTGGTTAATATATGATGCACGCTTAAAAGGAACATCATCATACTCAAGGACTAGTATCCTTTTATTGTTGTAATGCTTTCCTGCATTTCTCGCACAGTAGAGGGCGGAGTATAATCCATACAACCCTGCACCGATTATGATTATAGAGTAGGTCATTAATAAATTATTCTCCTTTCAAAATCTGAACATCCAATTGTCCTAAAGGTACTGACCATTTGACTATTAAGCTGTCTATTAGGATCTATTAAAAGTATAGTCATTGTTTATTCACTATTTGTAATCTCCTTTTAGGTTCTTAAACAATATTTTTAAAAGCTCACTATTTCCTTTAAAAGGGCTGATCTTTGTAGGGGTTTTTTCGCCCTTGGGGTATGCTCTCGTTACAGGAACTTCACATACTTTTAACCCAAGTTGCGAAGCCCTTACCGACAGGTAAGCCAACAGCTCGTATGTCATAAAAATATCTCTGAACGGTCTTACATCAGGATGCTCAAGGTATCTTTTCGAGTGTGCCCTGAAAGCATTTGTTGTATCTGTGAACTGTTTTTTAGCTGTTATTGATATGATTGGAGCATGAATAAGTTTAACGGATAGATGTCTTATAAAGGGCGTGTTTATTGCTTTTCCACCTTCTATATATCTTGAACCCTGCACAAAATCAAAACCTTCGTCTAGTTTTTCAATAAAAACCGGAACATCCTCAATACTGTCTTTATCGTTTCCATCTATAGTTATAACACCCTTATATCCACGTCTTAAGGCCCACCAGAAACCCATTCTTAGCTGGGCACTCTGTTTTCCTGTATCCCTCTTTGTCAAAAGAGTATTTACTCCCAGTGTCTTTAATAGTTCACTGTCTGTGCAGCCGTCAGTTGAACCGCCATCACAGATAATAATATCACATAATCTGTCTACACCGTGCTTCTGCGCTCTTAAAAGCTCGGATTTTATATGCTTGCCTTCATTAATAATTGGAATGCAAACACAATAGCTTGTGTTTTTGGCTTCATATTCTTCACACTCAAATATTGGAACGCCCTCAATATTTTCAAAAATCACGCAAATATCTCCTTTACATATTTGATTGTATCCTCTACAGAAACAATGTCATTTAAATTTTTCATTTCAATTGATATGTATTTGTCGTAATTCATTGATTTGAGTTCCATAGCCAAGGCTTTATGCATATCCCTTACCTGAATTTTTTCAAGGTAAGGCTCGCTGATGTGGAAATGATTAACCAGATGTATGTTGTTGTATATAGTTTGCATACATTCTCTATTATGGATTATAGTCCCAAGATCAATGTTAACCATAATCCCGGGGATGTTTACTGCATTTACCAGCTCAAAAGCCTGTTCGGTTGTGTTTATGAAATTAGTATTGTATATAGTTGGGTTTGGCTCAATTGCAATAACAGTATTCTTACTATCGGCGTATTCACCTAAGGAGGTGAAAAACTCTACAGCTATATAGTACTGGTCGCAAGACCCAATATTTCTGTTTTTAGGACAGCCGAACACCAGATTTCCACACCCAATCACATTAGCAAAATCAATAGCCTTTTTCGTATATCTTAATAAAGCCTGCCTTTCTTCAGATGAAGAAAAAAAGTTTTCAACCCGTCCAAACCAAATAGACTGCATTGAAGATATTTTCAGTCCATAGTTTTCCTTTAAGCTGTTTGCAAATATTCTTGCGTCAGAGAGCTTTTCATAAGGAGCTTCGTTAAATATTCTGGTCGGAGCAATTTCAAGTCCTTCGATACCTTCTTCTGCCAGGTATTTATACATGTATTCATCATTTTCAGCTGTCCATGCAATGTTTGAAATTGACAGTTTCATAGATGTACCTCTTTATCTGATATTATATACCTGATGATATAATTTCACACCATTTTATCAACGAAATCTTTTATATCCTTCATAATGAATGCTTTATCAAAAATGTAGCCAGCTTTTCCATTGAACAAATATGAATATCTTGTTCTGAAATTGTAGTTTGGAATAAATTCTGAAAATTCATTTCTGAACTCTTCAGCTTTTATATACTTATACAACTCTGATATTTTTACCGGTTGAGTAGCTAAATTCAGCTTATTAATATTGTTTTGGAGTGCAATTTCAATATGTGCCCAAAGATATTTTAAATTGTAAAACTGATAGCTTGCGCGGCTATCAGTAAAATTAATGGCACTAAATCCAATAGAATTAAAGCATTCCTTAAGCTCTTTTCTTTTTTTTGAATCCAAATCAACGCATTTGTAAAATCCATTTGGCTGCTTTAAGTAATTTTCAGAAATAAGTCTGCTTTTTCTACTCAGCTCAATATATTTTTCGTCACTTAGCATTGATGGAATTATATTTATTAAGTCAAAAATAAAATTTTTCCTGATATTATCCCCATAAAGCCCTGGAAGTCTTACGATCAAACAGTCATCAATATTTTCAAAAACCCATTTTTCAAGGTAATAGCGGTTTAGCCCGTACGGATGCAGGCCTACAGTATCTATAGGGGTGTCTTCATCAACGTCTGCAGGATTTTTATATACATCAATTGTTGATATCAGTACAACTCTTTTTGCAGCTATTTTCTTAATGTTTTCTATCGCATTCTTTATTATATTATAATCTTCTTCAGGTTTTCTGTTAGCAAGATACTTTTCGGCAGGGACACCGGAATAGACCAGCAATTCAGGCTTTGAACCAAAGGATTTCTCTATATTTACAGAATTGAACAAATTATCAAAAAAGTAACTCTTTGCAAGATTGGAACCTACAAACCCGGTATATCCAACCAAACTCGTTGACATTAAAAACACTCCTCGTTAGTAAGTTTGTCGATACTATTATAAAGTAAGAAAGTAAAATATGCTATAAGAATATATAATTTTAATAATTATTGCAAATCTTGTGGTATATATAATCAAATTAATTTGCTTTAAAGGAGAACCAGCCGATATGAATGTAAAATTTATTAGGAAAACAGAGGTTAAGAAGGAGAAAACAATTCTTGATATTGCAAACGACTTGAATATAAAAATAAAGTCACCGTGTAAAGGAAAAGGGAAGTGTGGGAAATGTGCCGTTAAAGTCTTATCAGGAGAGGTTTCAGATATTACAAAAGCAGAAGAAGAACATTTAGGTAAAAAGATTTCCGAAGGATACAGGCTTGCTTGTGAAACCTTTGTGCAAGGTGACGTCGAAATTGAGCTTAAAAAATAAAAAGCTTCGGGACATCGAGTCCCTCGCTTTTTGCCTGATTTCCCTTCGGGAAATGGCTCATAATAAAATAAGTGCCCCATATCATATATGGGGCACTTATAAAGTCTTTATTTATCAACAATTTCAACATAGACAAGGGTCTGATTTAATAACTGATAGGCAATTTCACCGAATGTAACCGGTCCGGCAAAAGGAGGAGTTGCTTTTCCATCCAATTTGCCATAAAGATAATTCAGAATACAGTTGCATGAGAATACAGGTTTGACGTTTTTCAACTCCTCAATGCTTTTTGCAAAACTATACTTGTAGTCTTGTACAGGAGTAGCAAATCTGTACTTTTTCCCTGCAAATACAGGCGCATAAAAGTCCACCGTTCCACTTTCGTTGGATACTGCCTTTATGGATACATTAATAGGTACACTATTATAATCTGCAACCAAAGGCAGTTTTGTATCAATATTGTTT
>JAAZCB010000375.1 GCA_012513545.1 Clostridiaceae bacterium | reverse complement strand
TTATAACCATCCTTGGAGAACCTATGGAAAAAAACTAAACGGACAACCGATATTGACTACTTTATCAAGCTAATAGGACATTTCTATCTTGCTGGCAATAGGACATTTCTATTTTGCCTTGACAACTAAATCACTCGATTCGTGTCACTCGATTCGCCAGGGCTTTTTGGCAGTTAGAATGATATAAGGCGCTTCCATATAGCCGACTTGCTGCGCTTTAATGCTGAACTGATCAGCCGCATCTTTTAAAGCGCTCACCATGGTTTCATTCCCGATGTCCTTCAGGAGGTTGTCAAAGCGCGATCTAAAAAAATCCATCCATTCTGAGACGGGCAGGATCGAAATCGCATCAGAGACTTCAATCTCCTCAAAACCGCATGCCGCAGTCAGATCTTCCAGCACATCTGGTTGATATTCATTAAATGGCCGCGCGCCGGAAATAATCTGGGCAGCCTTAATCAGCTGCCACTTCTCAGCCCACATGTTTTGCGCCGGGTTGGCAGCCATATACTGGGGCAGTTCCTCTTCAAGATACAAACTTCCACCTGGTTTAAGCACCTCATAGAACTTACGCAATGCCAGCTCACCCTGCCCAACAATCGCATTGATCGCGCAAAGTGTGTAATTACACACCACCAGGTCGATACTGGTCAATCTGATTCCCGCTAGCTTCAGCCCGCTGGTACGGATGAAATCCACCCTCAAATCAAGAGGCGCCAACTCAGAACGTAATCCTTCAAAATGCCCGTCGCTGATATCAGTAACGATTAATCTGCCACCCTTTCCAACCATTTGCCATGCCAGCTTGCGAGTTGTTTCTCCCCGCCCACTGCCAACTTCGAGGACTGTTTTATTCGTTAAATCTAATGTCTCAAATCTCATATTGCGGGCATCTTTTCAAAAAACCTGAGGACTTCACGCTCCAACAGACTCGTCAAGAAACGAACCCATCGGCCGCAGATAATGGCAGGTGTAGCCGGTTGGCAGCTTCTGCAGGTAATCCTGATGAAACTCCTCAGCCGGCCAGAATGCGGTCAGCGGTTCAAGCGCTGTGACCACTGGTCGTTTCCAGACCCCACTGTGGTTGACCTGCTCGATCATCGCCTCGGCAATTGCTTTTTCATCCTTATCTGCGTAAAAAATCGCCGATCGATAAGACGTGCCGATATCGTTGCCTTGCCGGTTTAGCGTTGTTGGGTCGTGCATGCGAAAAAAGAAATCAAGCAGGTGGTTGAGGTCGGTTACTGCCGGATCATACGTGATTTCCAAAGCTTCTGCGTGTCCGGGATGCTCCCGATAGGTCGGGTGGTCATTCTGCCCTCCCGTATACCCAACCTCCGTATCAATCACGCCTGGTTGGGTCCGAAACATTTCCTCCATCCCCCAAAAACAGCCTCCTGCCAGCACAATCTTCTTATTCATCAGCTTCCTCCGACGTATGGTTTCAGTGTATCAGCAAATTCTTTCGCGGCACAGAGGATGTGAAAGCTTGACGGATGGTTAAAACACAAGCCCCCGCGTGACACAGGGGCTTGTTTAAGCGCGATAAATTATTTCTTGATGATCAGGTTCTTGATCAAACCGACAATCGCCGTCAGCGCGCCACCGCCGACACCACCGCCGAGCAGGCTGAGGATCATAGAAACCGCGTCGCCCGAACCCGCGCCACCACCGAGAAGGTTGACAAGCTGACCGCCGCCAAAACCGCCGATCAAGCCAACCACAGTGTTACCGAGAGGGCCAAGATCAAAGTTCTTGAGCAGCTTTGCGACACCATTGCCGCCAGCCGCTCCGCCGACAAGTTGCAGAATGACAGGTAAGATGTTTCCCATAATTACTCCTTATATACTACTTGGTTAAATTTGAGACATGGCAACCCCATGGTCTCTATAATTATCTAATATTATTATCCTGTTTATTTGGATAGTCAAATCAATCATTATTCAGCTTGTCGCAGCGTTCCACACCTACAGCAGCGGTTATACGCGAACAAGCGACTGCCTTTCGCTGTAGATAAATAAGAAATCATCGCTGCCACCTCATCTTCTGACCAAACCCGCTGACTCTCAGTGCCCGAACCTGTATTTGACTTTTGTCCTGGGCTTACTTTTTCTGCCATCTTGATTCCTTTCATCGTCCACTATTCAATATAGGACCATGTCGGGTTCTGAATACTTGTCAAATTGAAAACAAGGCGCCGCATAAGAAGCCTGGTTGAATACAGCTGACCAATAAAAATGCCACCCCTTGAGGTGGCACTGGTTGAAGAAACGAGCCTTATTTTGCCATTACCGGGCGAAATTTATAACCGTACATCCGACTTGGTCCGCACAGGGGATGTTAAAGTTATTGTCTGACGGTTTGCGTTACCTATGGGTGGCAGAAGTGCATTCTGCTTGGGAGCAAGAAAAGCCCAAAGCAAAAAATGCTTGAAAATGCTGCAGACTCCCATACTTAAGGTACGCTCCTTGTTAGGCGTTTTGGGGAATGATTACAAACTGATGTAGTCATCTGAAGCGTCTGAAAAATACGAGTGTTGCAACTGAAATATATACCCCCCTTTATCTCTTAATGGATGAGCATATAAAACTTGATTTTCACTTTGCAGAATTACTTTTAACGTATCCCATTTTGTTAATTTCTCATTTAATTCCCCTAACTTTTCAGACAGTAGTTCATCTTTGCACCATTTAGAGCAGCTCTCAATAAAATCTAAAAATTCCTTATGTTTTGTTAGCCAAATTTGCCTAGCATCATATCTGACATTTACATTGGTATAACCAATTTTGTACTTTTGTTTTGACGCGTAAAATATAGACTCAACCATAAAACCAAATCCACTTGCTTGTTGAATTTCTTTTGCAAAATTTCCATCAAGAACTCGAAAGCCAGTCAGAACATCGGGCAACTCTGATTCTATGATTTGATTTACTAAATATCTTGCGAAAAGATTTGCCCACCATTTATGGCTTGGAATTTTCATTAGATTTTTATTTTGATGCCAGCGAGAACCCAATGTCAAGATATTATTCTCTTTTATATGTGTGGAAAGTAAGTGAGAAATATCCTGGGGGTCGTGAGCGCCATCCGCATCTAGCATAACTAATAATTGATGATGCTCTCTTACTGCAATTTCAACCCCTTCTCTAAGAGCGTTACTGACTCCTTGATTTTTACTTAGTCTTATTGTTATTGCTCCAGCCTTTGTTGCATTTGCAGAAGAATTGTCTGTGCTTCCATCGTCAATTACATAAACACTATCTGTTGATTGTACACACTTGTGAACTATCTGCTCAATAGTTCCTTCGCAATTTAAGCACGGAATTATACAAGCACTTCGTTTTTGCATTCTAGTTTCCATAGAGCCTATCAATCTGCGAGAAACTATCTAGTATATTATCAAGTTCTTCTAATTTGCAATCATTAAAAAGAGTATCTATTACATAGAATCTAGCAAATCCGGACTGAATAGGTAAAAAATTACTTAGTAAATTTGCGCCTGATGTCCTGATTATTGCATCTACGGGGTCTTTAATCCATAAGTAATCTAATAGGTCTTCATGTAATCCTTTGGCATTTTTAATCGCAGAAGTAATTTCAAAAAGGGGGTTATATGCTGTTAATAAGTTCAAACGAGTTTTCGAGAAAAATTGAGTTTTATTCTCTACTTCTGAAAATGAGTTAAGAAAATTTTGGTTTAGTAAACCTCTTTCACCAACTAATGATATAGCTGTAGAGTGCTTATTTGCTAAATCGAGCATCAACTTAATGCATTTTGGTGAAACTACTGCTTTTAGTATAGCGTCTACTTCCGTATCAGGTCTTCTAAGGTTGTAAGTACTAAGAACATAGATACTGATAATAGAAACTCCTTTTTGAAATAAATAACCAGCCCATTCTAGGCTTTTTTCTCCAGCATTCTGATAAGCATCGAACAGCGATACTTCATTTAATTTTGCCCACCTTCTTGTACCATCTGCAATTATACCAATGTGGGTTGGTATTTTTTTTGTACCGGGGTGATAATTATCAAGCTTGTATGTCACATTAACTCCTTGATTTTGTTTCCCAATTATTAACTCGAAAAATATAAAACATGGTTTTTAAAATCCCTGCATAGTGGCTTCCATATTCATTCTGAGCATTTTGCAAGTTGTTCAATGCTTCTGTGAAATTTTTATCATAAAATCCAACAACCCCCTTCGCGCATGTTGTATTCGCTTTTCCATGCTCACTTTTAACCCATTTATAAAATCTTTCGCCCCTTTTTAGAAATGATAAAGCATATTTAGCCTGTCTCAATTTTCCACTACCTGCTAAAGATTCGCATAACCTTACGAACGCTAAACTGGTGTACCCAGGTATTTCATCTTCCGCCGCTTTCATGGAGAGTTTTAACATTTTTACATAATAATGTACTGCTAATACAAATAAGCGTTTCCTCAATTTTCTAAAAATAATTATGGCAATATTGTCTAGTACCAATGCAACTTTCGTTTGCCGAATAGATAATTTACCTTTTGTAACAAAGATAAAAAGGGAAGATGGTATTAATAAAAACTCTGCAATAAAGTGACTTAAATCCCCAAGTTCCCAATAGACTCTTTGTTTAATTTTAATATGTTTGGTTTTCGATAATTTCCTTATTGAAATAAGCCAATTTATTAATAAACATACTTTTAAGGGATTTCTTTTCCATGCACCTAATTTTGCTGATATATATTCTAGTTCTGCTTCTTGCAGATTTAAATTAGTTGGAGCTGATACTTTCGCCTTTGAAAACATAGTAATAGCAGCGGAAATATTACCAAGTCGCTCGTTCAAATGCCCAGCAAGCATACTCTCTGCATAGTTTATATTTTGCCTTTTGTCAATTTGGGAAAGATTTAATTTAAGAATTAGTTGTGCGTAGTCACGATTGCCTAGTTCATCACATAAGATAGAGACAGCAAGGCGGCATGCCTTTGTGATTTCTAAATCAGTTCTCCCCAAATTATTCTTTAATTTATTGATTAAACAGCGTTTTTTTTGTGTATAAACACACGAATCCCAAGTATCATCAATCCCAATAGTGTGAATTTTTTGCTCAATTTCTCTATCTAAACCAGAAAGAACATTCCAAAAACCTTTTTCATCGTTTTCTCTTTCAATAAATTCTAATTTATTATTTGGTTGTTGAGAGTATTTTTCAACTGTAGGGGGTAGATTTCCAGTATGATGATACCAATACAAAATATTTTGTGTTTCTGCAAGTAGCGGGAAAGTATCTATATCACCATTTGAGTACCCCGCACAAATAATATCATTTGACTTTATTGAATTAATAAATGGAATTGCCTTATATCTAGGTAATCCTGTGCCTACTTTGCTTACTGTTGATGCTAGTTCAGAATATTCTCCACGTTTTAATATATTGTGAAGGTGAACAACCCGAATTATGTTCTCGTCATCAGAGAAATTATAAAATTCTTCAAAGTCCTTCTGAGTACATATCGACCGTGCTTCGCGTGACGTATATGACGAAATCGCTTTTTCATGAAGCGTGTCAAAGTTTAACGTGAAAATTGATTTGATTTTGTATTTAGAGCAAAAAAGGGCAATAGCAGTATGGTCTTTGTTGGGTATTCCACCTTCTAAGATGCTAAGAGCGTCTAATATGTCATTTCCAGCGACCCGCACTAAAACTTCCCAAAGTAATTCCATTGGAATATTACTTGAAACCCCTTTTACCCATTTTTTGATATTTGGGTATGCAAATAAATCAGACTTTTCCAAAAGAAAGTCAACAATTGCATCAATAATTTGCATTCCTAACGGTAAATAAGCAGGAGGCGATATTGACATTCCAGCTCCTGTAAAAAAACAAAGGTTACCTTTTATGAGACTTTCTTTTATTTTGTTTCTTACATCGTTCATGTTTTTAACTGCCACATGTGAAACTCCCAACGATAGGCGTTACTGACAGGTGCGGAACATGGCGGACAAAGCCACTAGACACCGAATCCGCCAACTGCTCGACGTCTCTTGTGGGGTTGGAAGCTAATTTTGGAAGAGTTACTAAAAGGATTATATCAAAAACATTTTTATAAAGAAAGAAATAATCACCCCACCTTGTGTGAGGGGGTCAGCACATGGTATACACTTTTTAGAAAAGTCATATGAGTTGTATCGGGATCGATGTCTGGAGTTATGGGGGATAAGATATCAAGACATTGAGGTGTATATTGATCAAAACTATAAC